>JAYSSW010000257.1:0-21238 GCA_043720335.1 Planctomycetia bacterium | reverse complement strand
CGCGTTCCAGCGGTCCGAGATCGGGGCCGGCTTCCAGCAGATCGACGCACAGGATGAACAGCTCGTTGTCCTTGCCGCGCGCCACCGCGGCGATCAGCTCGTCGGCCAGCGTCTGGATCTTGCCCGACGAGCGGAACAGGTAGTTCCCCTGCGCGTCGTAGAGCGGCTGCGGGTACGGAGCTTGATGTTCGGCGAGGAAGCGCTGCAGGTGGTGCGAGCACGCCTCGTCGTCCTCCAGCAGCCAGGCCAGGCCGCGCGGGCCGAGTTCGTGCAGCACCGACACGATGGCGGCGAGCTGCTTGCGCCAGCGGTACTGGCGATGGTACAGCGGCGAGAACCGCGAACGGCGCCACTGCCCCAGCGCGAGGAACGAGTTGCGGAACCAGCGCGCCGCCAGAGCACGCGGCCAGTCCCACCAGCCGCGCACCACGAGCGGCGGCTTCGGGATCGACCAGTTCGGCTGCGGCGACCACAGCGGCAGCCAGATCGGGAAATGGTTCACGTCGTCGAGCAGCCAGTCGGGATACAGGTCCTGCGCCAGCCCATACGCGAACGTCACCAGGTCGCCGAGCGGCACGTTGCGAGCCACCGGCATCAGGCTGGCCGCCTCGGTCAAGGCGTCGAGCATCCGCGCCCAGTGGAGCGCGCCCCGGCCCGGGCGCTGCGTCACGCGCACCGCCTCCTCGTCGAACAGGCACAGCCCGGTCAGGTCGCGCTCGGCGGTGTTCGCCTGGGCGACGCCGGCGGCGATCTCGACGAGCCGGCCCAGCGCGGTGCGGCCGACCGGCCCGATGCGCGTCCCCTGCGAGGCGTCGAGGAACAGCGTGCAGCGAACCGGGACTTCGCTCTCGAACACCTTCGTGATGAGCCGGTCGCGGCGGGCGGACGCCTTCCAGGCGATCATCTTGGGGGGGTCGCCGGGGATGTAGTCGCGCAGGTCGAGCAGTTCGCTGCCGGAGCCGGGCCGCGAATGACGATGCGTGCCGAGCAGCGGCAGCGAGTTGTTGCGCTTCACCAGCGACGGATGCGCGAGGTCGGCGGGCACCGTCGGCAGCACGCGGATCTCGACGCGGTCGCGCAGGAACAGCGACCAGGTGAAGAAGCCCTGCAGGTCGGCCAGCTGCACCTTGACCCCCTCGAAGCGCAGCCGACCCGGCGCGTCGCACTGGATCGTGTACGAGAACTCCAACGGCTCGTCGGTCGGCACGGCGCCCTCGGCCTGCGGCGTCCCCGCCTTGATCCGCGCCAGCGGCGGCACCCGGTCGGCGACCAGCACGTGCGGCAGCGACAACGGACTGTCGTTGTGCAGCGCGACGAAGACCTCCGCCTTCTGCCTCGACCACAGCGACAGCACCGGCCCGCGCGCCGTCTCGACGCGGCGCTCGACGGCGAGCTTGCGGCAGGCGCCGCGCAGCCTCAGATGGAAGAGGAACCACTGCCCCAGGAACCACGCGAGAACCGTGAGGCCGGCCAGCATGACCGTGGCGGACCCGACGAACAGCCCCGCCGCCAGCGCGACCAGCAGGGTGACGAAAAGCCAGAAGCCGCGAGGAGTGAGCATGCGCCGTCCGCGAAGGGGGTGGAAGCGATCGCTACCATTGTGCGGATTCGACGCGGCGAGGAAAAGAAAAAAGGCCCGCGGGTTCGCCGCAGGCCTCTCTTATGGAAAAACCGCGCAGGGATCAGCGCGGGCTGGACACGAGAGCGGGAGCGGCCTTTTCGCGGGCAGCGACGGCGGCGACGGCGGCGACGTGGCGGTCGAGGAAGGCCTTCACCATGTCGACGTTGATGGCGAAGGCGATGCCCTGGGCGTCCTGACGGATGGCGACGTTGAGGGCGACCATTTTGCCCTCGTGGTTGATGAGCGGCCCGCCGGAGTTGCCCGGGTTGATCTTGGCGTCGGTCTGGACGATGCCGCTGAGCCATTCATTCTTGCCATTCTGGCCGATGTCGATGTCGCGGCCCATGGCGCTGATGACGCCGACGGAGGCGGAGTCCTTGAAGCCGAACGGGTGCCCGATGGCGACCACGCGCTGTCCGACCTTCAGATCCTTGGCTGAGCCGAACTCGATGGCGACGAGTGATTTTTTGTGGTTGACCTTCACGATGGCGAGGTCGATGCGCGGATCGCGATGCACCACATCGCCGCGCAGGTTGACGTCGCCTGGCAGGAGGACGTTGACCTGGTTCACGCCCTTGACGACATGGGCGTTGGTGACGATGTAGCCGCGCTCGTCGTAGACCACGCCGGTGCCGACGCGGTCGTCGGCGCCTTTCTGCGGGACGCGGATCATCGCGATCGAAGGCGCCGCCTTCTCAAAGGCGACGACCATCGGCGAGCGTCGGTCGTAGGTTTTTTTGTCCTGGCCGTGCGCAGGAAAGGCGAACGCGGACGCCAGCGCCAAAACGGCGGCGCCCAGAAGGGGAAGCCTCATCTCTCGGGGTCCTTTCGGCAGCGCAGCGTCCCGATCCGTTCCGAGGAGACCAGGGCCTGTCGCTTTCCGCCCCCGCCTCGCGACGGGTTTGGCTTTTTCAGGGACTTATCGGGAGTCACGCCGTTCCGAGGGGCGGGAAGCTCCACGACAAGTTCTAGCTCACGGCGAAGGAGAATGCAAAAAACGAGTTCCGATTGTAGCGGTTGTGCGGGCGAGTGCGGGGCGTTGTCGTGCCATGCACGCGGCTCTCGCTGCGCGAGTCGCCGGTCCATGGCTTCTTCATCGGCGCGCGGGGCTGCCTCGCTGGCGCTTCGGGCTCAGGGCGCGACCAGACGGCCCCCGCATTCATCGGCCCGATCAGCCGGCGTGCTCGAACGTCAGCTTGCCGACGTGGCGGAAGACGCAGCGGTTGCGGCCGGTGCGCTTCGCCTCGGCGAGCGCGCTGGCCGCCTCGTGCTTCATCGTCTCGTAGTCGACCGCAGTCCCCTCGTCCGCCACGGCGAAGCCGATGCTGACGCGGACCGGGATCTCCTCGTCCTTGTAGACGAACGAGGCCTTCTCGACGCAGCTGCGGATGCGCTCGCCCAGGATCACGGCGCCTTCCATGCTCGTCTGCGGGGCGATGACCAGGAACTCCTCGCCGCCGATGCGGCCGAGCATGTCGACCTCGCGCAGCGAGCCGTTGAGGACGCGGGCCAGCTCGAACAGGACCTTGTCGCCGCCGGGCAGCAGGTAGCGCTCGTTGATGCTCTTGAAATTGTCCACGTCGATCATGCCGATCGCCAGCGGGCCGGGGTAGCGGTCACGGCGGCGCAGCTCGCGCTCGGAAAGCCGGTCCATGTAGCGGCGGTTCGGCAGGTTCGTCAGCGGGTCGGTCAGCGCCAAGCGCTCCAGCATCTTCGTCTTCTGCTCCAGCTCCAGGTTCGCCTCCTGCAGCTCGGCGGTGCGGTCAGCGACCCGCTTCTCCAGCTCCTCGTTCAGCTTCTGCAGGTCCACCAGCAGCTGCTCGTGGCTGCGCTTCAGGTGGAACGTCCACGCCCCCGTGCGCAGCATGTCGAGCAGCACCTCGTGCCGCCACGGCTTCAGGATGAAGCGGAACACCTGCCCCTTGTTGATCGCGTCGACCGTCTCCTCCAGGTCGGCGAACCCGGTCATCATCAGCCGCACCGTCTGCGGCGAGTTCACGCGGACCCATTCCAGCAGCTGCACGCCGGAGACGCGCGGCATCTTCTGGTCGGTCAGCACCATGTCGATTTCGTTCTTGTGCTCCGCGAAGACCTTCATCGCTGCGTCGGCGCAGTTGGCCGTGTAGACCTTGAACTCGCTGTTCAGGGTCGCTTCCAGGGTGGCGAGGATGTGGGGCTCGTCATCCACCACGAGCAGGGAGCATGGATCGGTGCTCACGCGATTTTCTCGCTGGGGCGAACGAAACGGCAGCTTGGAAACGTCCTGTTTCACAATATACCCTTTTTTCAGACAGGGGCCAAGACACGCTCGGCATGGGGCTGCAACTCGACCTGGGATGACGGCTTGCAGGAAACGGGAATCGCGCTTCCGGCTCTGAGCTTCGCGCGCCTCCGCCTGCGACGAGACGCAAGCAACTTGTGAGAAAGCCCGCGAAATTCAACCGCCGAATTGGGAACTTCCCACAGGGACCGCACGTCGAACATAATCCATTTTTTCCAAAAAGCAAAACTTGCACAATGGGAATCATCGGCTCGCCCAGCGCAGCTTGGCCGAGCGTGCGCGCGGATTCTGCGTCCTTTCCGAGAAAGACGCCCGGATCGGGTCGCCCGACTGAACGCGGTAGACTCCACGCGCGACGCCTTCCTTGAACGCGGTTTTGACGAGCCGGTCCTCGCCGCTGTGGAAACTGATGATGGCCGCCCGTCCACCTTCACGAAGCAGCGTCGGCAGGATGCGGAGCAGATTTTCGAGGTTGGCCAGTTCGCGGTTGACCAGGATCCGCAGCGCCTGGAAACTGCGGGCGGCCGGGTGCAGGTTCCATTTCCCTTTCGCGGGATGCAGCTGCCAATTCTCCTGGTTGGTCGATTTCTGGATCAGTTCGACCAAATCCAGCGTGCGCAGCAATGGTCTGTCGTCGCGCGTCGCCGCCACCGCCGCCGCGATCTGCTCGGCGAACGGCTCGTCTCCCCACACCCGCAGCGCCTCGGCGAGATCCGCCGCCGCGATCGTCGCCAGCACCTGCGCGGCGCTGCGGCCGCGCGTGCGGTCCATGCGCATGTCGAGCGGGCCGTCGCGGCGGTACGAGAAGCCGCGCTCGTCGTCGTCGACCTGCATGCTCGACATGCCAAGATCGACGAGCAGCGCATCGACGCCTTCAACTCCTTGCTCGGCGACGATCTGTTGCAGGCCCGCGAAGTTGCCATGCTGCAGGCGGTACGGCAGGCCGAGCGGCGCGAGGCGTTCCTCGGCGCGCGGCAGGTTGTCGGAGTCGAGATCGACGCCGATCAGCAGCCCGGTCGGTCCGACGCGCTGCAGCAGTTCGACACTGTGCCCCGCCCAGCCCATCGTGCCGTCGACGACCGTGTCGCCCGGCTGGAGGCGGAGCGCGTCCAGCACCTCGTGCAGCAGCACGGGCCGATGCTCCCCCGCCGGCGTGCTGCGTTGCGGACCGTTCCGTCGCGGCTTGCTCATGTTCCACCTCGGTTCACCCGGCTTCGTTCCTCGCCGACGCGGCTTGCGGTTTGTTGTACGTGCTCGCTTCGGCCCGCACCCAGTCCGGCACGTGCAGCCGATGTTCCATCTCCTTCAAGATGCGCGTCGCCATGTTCAGATCGGACTCGGAGTAGCGGATCAGCGTCCGATGCGCCATCACAGTGAAGCCGATGAGCAGACCGAGAAACAACAGCAGTCCGAGAAAAAACCCGAACATCATGGTCCCCGCGACCAGGACGGCGGCGAACACCAGGGATAAGAGGGCGACATGGAGCAACTGCCCGATTGCCGCGAACAGGGCGGGGATGAGGCTCTGCCAGATCGTCGGGCTTTTCGCGGAACTGTGGATGCCGGTCGCAGCGCCGGCGCGGATCGCCGACACCGACAGCAACCAGGCGACGACCATCGCCAGAGCGCTCATGACGGAGCGGAAATCCTCATGCAGCAGGATCGTGCGCAGGCACCATACAAGGACGACGACGCCGTACACAATCCAGACGACGTGCAACCGGTCGCGGATGCCCTGGAAGTTCTGCGTCACGATCTCGAACGACGCCAGCGGCGTGCGCAGCAGGCAGTCCCAGGTTTGCGCTTCGCGCTCGCCGCTGATGGTCGCGCTGCCGCGCACCGCCGCGACGAACGCGAAGCCGAACACCATCGCGAAGGCGTGCGTGACGCACCAGCCGAACGTCGGGTCCAGCAGGAACGGCACGCCGCCAGCGAGCAGCATCCCCAGCACCATCGTCGTTCCGCGCGGCATGCGGCGCAGCAGCGGCAGCCGCGAGGTCGTGCCCAGCCAGCACTGCTTCCAGTAGAGCGGCTCCTCTTCCAACGCGGGATGTTCGCGGGACCGCTCGATGCTGCCACGGCGATGCTCGCGGTCAAGCGACCAGCGGTACAGCCAACGAAGCCCGCCCGACAAGATCGTCAGCAACACGAGAGTCGTCGCCAGCAAGATCAACACGCTCGGCGAACGCCAGCAGTGCCGCATGCCGTCGGCGTTCCACGGCATCAACTCGCCCAGGTCGGCGGAGCTTGCGAGCGCGGCGAGCAGCAACCCGATGACGCCGTAGCTGGCGATCATCGCGCCGGGGCTGGTGCGCATCACGCCGGAGCAGAACAGCGACACGGCCGCCAGCGCCGCCGTGAAGGCGACCATGCCCGCGAGCCAGACCGCCAGCGACCAGCCCGGCAGCCCGAGCAGGCCGTGCAGCAGCGCGACGACGGGCCAGGTCGGCGCCGTCCACAGCGTCGCTTGCAGCACCTGAGCCGCGAGCTTGCCGAAGACGATGTCACTGCTTTCCAGCTCCGTCGTCAGCAGCAGCTCAAACGTCCCCTGCGACTTCTCGCGCGTCAGCGCCCCGGCCGCAAGCAGTGGCGTGATGAACAAGAGCGCGACGACGTGCTGCTCGCAGAAGAGCTGGTAGTAGCGCCAGACGACGCCATGGCGCTCCTGCCACTCGAAGCGGGTGAGAGTGGCAGTTTGCTCGCGGAAGGCGCCGAACAGGCACAGGAACATCTCGACGAGCAGCAGCAGCACGAACGCCCGCCGCAGCTTCCACAAGCCGGCCCGGCGAGCCGGCGCCATCTCCCAGACAAAAATCGGCTCGAACATCGGGCGTCCTGTTCGACGAAGAGCGAGGGTTGTCCCACGCTGGAATAGGAGAGAATCGCCAAGCCCCACCATGAGCAACGCGATTGGTGGGGGGTCGAACCTCGCGACGATTCACCCCCAGGAATCGCTTCGCTCATCCTGGGGCTTGGCGCGTGATCTCTCTCACTGTCGTGGGACAACTCCAGCCGCAATACGCCGATTGTACGTCAACCGCGCTCGGCGAACTTGCGGAGGTGGTCGCCGAACAGCTCCTGCCAGCCGGAGCGCAGGCTGTCGGCGTGGCCCGGCTTCAGCATGCCGTAGCCGCCGTCGTGGAAGTGCAGGACCGTGTGCTTCTTGTCGGCCACCAGCGTGAAGGTCGCGAAGTAGCGGCCCACGCCGCCGAAGTCGGGGAAGATGTCGCCCGACCACTGCATCTTCTCGTCCGGCTGGAAGAGCACGACGGTTGCCCACAACCCGCCCGCGCCCTCGCCCCAGTCCTCGTACACGCGCCCGCCGACGCGCGGTTCGACGACGAAGTTCTTCGCGGCGGCGCTCGTGTAGAAATGGGCCGGCCACCAGCGGCCGATGTCGCCGACCAGCGCCTGCCACACCTTGGCCCGGCTCGCCTTGATCGGGATCTCCAAACGCACCTCGTAGCCCGTCAGGGCCGACGTTGTCACGGACATGGCGTTATCCTCGATGGGTAAAATAGATTTCACGGGCGGCGATGCGTGAGAATCTGCGGCGAACGCAGGCGAGCCGAGCGGCGTAAGCCGCCGGGTAACGCGTCTGAGGACGAAACCCATGCACCGGTTGCCCGCTTCACCCGGCGGCTCACGCCGCACGGTTCGCCTGCGCTCGCCGAGACCGGCGGAACAGGGTTAACGTACGCTGCAGATTTCGCGAGCGCATACGAGCCGTGCCCCGTAAGCCGCCGGGTGGTGCCGCGCGTCGCCCGCACCCACGCAGCGGTCGCCCGCTTCACCCGGCGGCTCACGCCGCACGGCTCGCCTGCGGCTCCGGCAGTCAAGCTTTTCGCTTGCCCGACGGCGGCAGCGTGTGAATCCAGCTCGTGAACAACGGCAGGCGTTCCACCGTTCCTTCGATACGCAAGATCGCCATTTCCAGACGGTCGCGGAAGTTGAGCTGAACGCCGATGCCGAATGTGATCAGAAGGATCGCCCCCCAGAGCCATTCAGTTCCGAAGCCATTGGGGAATTCCAAACCGCAGGCCGACGCGAGGGTGGCCGTCAGCAGAAAACTGAACGGGGCGGCGAAAAGGCCGATGACGAAATAGAACCACACGCTCCACATCAGGGTTTCGAGCAGGCTGCGCCACGGCGACGCGTTGCCGGCCGAGCACGCGATTCCGCATCCGGCGAACAGGCGCACGAAGAGTGAGCATAAAACCCAGATAATGACGCTGCCGAGGAAGCGTTCGCCACCGTGGTTGAGCCACGGAAGCGTGAGAACGAAGCTCGCCAGCCAGTACGGACGGATGCTGTCGAGTACGCCGCGCGCCTTCTGCTCGACGATCTCGCGCGGCGTCAGCCCGGTCAGCAGCAGCGGTTCCCAGGTGCCGGCCTCGCGTTCCGCGCTGATAGCGGCGCTGCTGCGCACGGCGGCGAAAATGGCGAAGAACCCGAGGTAGCCAAAGAAGGCTGCGACGACGTGGCCCTCCTCGTACCGGCGGATCCGCGACGCGAGGCAGAAGCAGACCCCGACAACGACGGCGACGCAGAGCCAGCGCGGCGCCGCACCGAGGAGCGGCACGAGTCGGTTGCCGGTCGCGTGCCGCTCGCGCCAACGAACCGGCTCGTCCCCCAGCGGCGGAAGCCGACGGCCTCCGAACCAGCCGCGCCGCGCCGGTGCGCTGCGTTCCTTCTCCAGCGTCGGGCGCAAACGCCAGACCGCGACGGCGATCATCGCCAGCGACGGCAGCGTCAGCAGCGCGAGCAGCTTCGCCCAGAACTCGAACGAGTAGTCATAAAAGGGATGCCGACGCATCATCAGGTGGCTGTCGGCACAGATCCTTGTCAGTGCGAACGTGAAGAAGCCGGTAGCGGCGTAGCCCGCCAGCAGCGCGGCGGTCGTGTGCTTCAGGCACACCGACGCCAGCAGCGCGGCGGCGGCGAGCGTGGCGGCGAACAGCCAGCTGCACGCCAACCACGCCAGCAGGTGCGCGAGCGGCTGCCCCAGCAAGACGTGCAGGTACACCACCAGCGGGACGGTCGGCAGTGTGAACGCCACGATCATCGCGGTGCGGGCCAGCCATTTCCCCACGACGATGTCGAACGCGCCCAGGTGCGACATCAGCATCAATTCCAGCGTTCCCTGCGACTTCTCGCGCGCGATCCCGCCGACCGCGATGACGCAGGAGAACAGCAGGATGGCAAACGAATGCGGTAGCAGCAAATAGTTGCGGTATGCGAGCAGTTGATGGGCCGCCATCTGGGGACTGGTTCTCAGCGGCCACAGCCCGAGATGGATCGTGAACCACAGGAAGATCAGCAGCAGGTAAGCCGTGTACACGCGCCGCAACACGAGGAACCAGCGCTGGTTGCCGATGCGGAGGCAGTCGTGGGCGAAGATCGGGTCGAACATGGGCGTGCTTCGGGAATCGAGGAAGGGTCGTCGGATCAGTGGCTTTGGCGCCGCTGGGTCATTCGGACAGCCGTGCCTTCCGCCGGTCGCGCCGCGGCTCGCTCGGTGGTTCGCGCGGCCCTGGATCGACTCCTCGCAGTTTTTTCGCTTCAAGCTCCTCGACCGCCGCCGTGAACAGGCCGTCGCCCACCTGGTTGGCGAAGCTGGCATGGTACCAGTAGACACAGACGCCATATACACCGAAGTAGAGCGAAAGGATCACGAATCCGATCTCCTCCTTCCCGCTGCAGAGCGCGGCGAACAGCAGCGGCACGAACACCAGCGAGACCATCAGGCCGATCACAAAACTGGCGGTCGCGAACAGCAGCGCGTAGCCCATGCACTCGAAGATCGTCGGGACCAGGCTGCGCCAGAACGTCGGCGCCCGCGCGGAGGCGCGCAGGCCAGCCATTACGGCGAGAGGGATCGTGCAGCGGTTCAGCGCCCAGGCGCCGAACACCGGGATCGCGACCATCGCGGAGACGGTCCACGACTCGCCCTCCGTCAGCCGCAGCACCAGCACAGCGACCGCGAGGGAGCTGAGCCGCCAGGCGCCGAGCATCGTTTCGACGATGGCGCGGCGGAGCTGGGCGACGATCTCCTCCGGTTCGAGCGCGGTCAGCCGAATCGCGTCCCAGGTCTGCTGCTCGCGCTCGGGGGCGATCGCCGCGCTGCCGAGAACCGCCGCGAAGAACGGCAGCGCATACAGCAGCGTGAACAACGCGATGACAACGGACAGCGCCGAGGGCGTGAAGGCGCTGGCGAACGTGCAGGTGGCGGCGATCCAGAGCACAGCCCGCGACCGGCGCGAGAAGCGCCGCAGCAGCGACATCCGCATCGAGGTGCCGACCAGGAGCTGCTTCCAGTAGATCGGCTCGAACCCGACCGGCGGCAGCTCGGCGCGGGCGTGGCTCGCGGTGCGCTTCGCGTCGCTGTGCTGCCAGCGATGCAGCTTCCGCAGCGACAACGACAAGATCGCCAGCGGCAGGACCGCCACCGCCAGCGGTGCCCACACCGCCAGCGAACGCCAAGCATCAAGGATGGTCGGCGTGTCCCAGGGGACCAGCGTCCCCAGGTCGGCGAAGCGGAACAGGCCGGTCAGCAGCGCCGCGAGCAGGAGGTAGCTGGCGAGCAGCGCGGCCGCGCCGTTGCGGATCAGCGCGGAGCAGACGAGCGAAACGGTAGTCGACGTCGCGGTCCAGAGGAGCGTGCCGGCCAGCCACAGCAGCAGCGTCGTGCCGGGCAGGTCGAGCAGCCCCTGGAAGAACGCCAGCAGCGGCCAGCTCGGCAGGGTCCAGCGCACGGCCTGGAAGACGTGGGCGAGCCATTTGCCCAGCACGATGTCGGCGTCGGTCAATGGCGTGGTCAGCAGCAGCTCGAAGGTGCCGAGCGCTTTTTCGCGCGTGATCGACCCCGCCGCGAAGATCGGTGCGAGGAGGGTCAGCGCGGCGACGTGCTGCACGATGAAGAGCGAGTAGAAGTTCCAGAACACCCCCTGCCAAGGCGGCGCGCGGCCATTCACCACTTCCGTCACCTGCGACTGGAGAGCAATCCACAGGCAGAGGACGAGTTCGACGAGAAGTACCGTGACATGAAGCCATTGCAGCCGGTTGACGCCGCCGCGCAGCCGCCGCGGGGCGAGTTCGGCCATCAGGATCGGGTTCGACATGGGCAGCTGTGGTTCCGAGATTTCGGGTCGTGATCGCAGCGAGAGAAGAACGGCTACGAGATCCAGTCGCCGTGCGTCCGCCGGTTCGGATTATCGTCGTTCTGATCTGCTGAACGGCTTGTGCGTCGAGGGTGCTTTCGTTTCAACACCGGATCAGTGTCCAGTCCGATGCGGTGCTTGGCGAGCTGGAACAAGGTGAGCTGCGCTTTCCAGAGGTCGTTTTCGCTGACATCATGCAGCGCGGTTTTCGTTCCGTACCAGTAAACGCCGCCGACGACCGCAAGGCAGACAACGCGGATCAAGAAATGTTCACGATTCATGATAAAAATGACGCTGGCCGGAATGTACGCGAGCACGGCGACGAGGCCGATTCGGCCCGCCACGCCTCCGACCGTCGCGAACAAGCTGCGCCACATCGTCGACGCTTTCGCGGAGCAGCGCAGCCCGCTCGCGGCGGCGCTGGGCGACGCCACCCAGGCCACCCCCCAGACATAGATCAACGACGCGACAATCGAGACCGCGTCTTCGAGGTTGTGTTCAAGGAAAACACGTGTGCACAGCAGCGCCACCGGGATCAGGGTCAGCATCCAGAACTCGCGGACGCGCGCCGAAATCGCACGATGGTGGTCCTCCACGAGATCGTAGGTCCTCAGCGGCGTGGCCAGCAGCGATTCCCAGGTTCCCTGCTCGCGTTCCCCGGAATAGGCCGCGCTGGCGACGAGGGCGCTGTACGATGGAACCGCGATGAGCAGGACAAGGGTGGCCAGCACCAGCGACGGGCCACTCGGATCGACCGCCACGATCGCGGCGCACGCCAGGGCGATCCAGAGCGGACGGCGCCACGCGCGCGGTACACGGTACAGCAGCGGCAGGCGCATCGCGGAGCCGAGCCAGCGCTGCTTCCAGTAGATCGGCTCGTCGCTGACCGGCGGCAGATGGACGCGGTCGTGCGTCGTTTCGGTCCTCACGCTGCGCGTCTGCCAGCGGTGCAGCGGCCGCAGCGACCCGGCCAGCACCGCCAACGGAAGCGACGTGGCGAGGAGCATCGCCCACACGCTCGGCGAACGCCACGCGGCGGAAAGGGACCGCGCGTCCCACGGGACCAGGTCGCCGAGGTCGGCGAACCGGAGAAGGCAATACACGACGGCGGTGAGCAGCAGGTAGCTGACCGCCAGCGCCGCCGCCCCGTTACGCATCAGCGCGGAGCAGCCGAGCGCGATGGTGGTTGCCATCGCGGTCCAGAGGAGCGTGCCCGCCAGCCATGCCAGCAGAGGCCAGCCGGGCAGTCCCAGCATCGCGTGGAAGAACGCCAGCAGCGGCCAGGCCGGCAGCGTCCAGCGGACCGTCTGGAACAGGAGCGAGATCCACTTCCCCAGCACGATTTCCGCGTCGGTCAGCTCCGTGGTCAGCAGCAGCTCGAAGGTGCCGAGTGCCTTTTCGCGCGCGATCGAACCGGCCGCGAAGATCGGCGCGAGCACCGCCAGGGCGACGACGTGCTGCACGTAGAAGATCGAATAGAAGTCCCAGAACGATCGATGCCAGGTGGAGGCTTCGCCCCTGAGGATCGAGTGGACCTGCGACTGGAACGCGATCGCCAGGAATATCGCAAGCTCGACGAGCAACAGCGCGACGTACAGCCACCGGAGCCGGTTGACGCCGCCGCGCAGCCGCTGCGGGGCGAGTTCGGCCATCAGGATCGGGTTCGACATGGGCGGCTCGCAGGCGATTTGGCTCGGCCCGTTGCGCGGCGCGCCGGGCTGCGGTTGGCTTCCTACAATAGCCGTTTCCAGTCCTGTTGCGAGGCAAAACCGTCATGGCCAAGCGATTGATCACCGTCGGGCACAGCCCCGACCCCGACGACGCCTTCATGTTCTACGCCCTGGCGCACGACAAGATCGACACTGGCGACCTGCAGTTCCGCCACGAGCTGCAGGACATCGAAACCCTCAACCGCCGGGCCCTGCGCGGCGAGCTGGAGGTGTCGGCCGTCAGCATCCACGCCTACGCCCACCTGCTCGACAAGTACGCCCTGCTCCCCAGCGGCTGCAGCATGGGCGACAAGTACGGCCCCATGGTCGTCGCCCGTTCGCCGATGCCCGTCGGCGATCTCGCCACCGCGAAGATCGCGGTCCCCGGCACCATGACCACGGCGTTCCTCACGCTCAAGCTGCTGCTGCCGCAGGGCTTCGCTTATGAAGTCGTGCCGTTCGACGAGATCCTGCAGGCGGTCGCCGACGGCAAGTACGACGCTGGCCTCATCATCCACGAAGGGCAGCTCACGTTCCAGAACCAGGGGCTGCACCTGATCGTCGACCTGGGGGTGTGGTGGCACGAAAAGACTGGGCTGCCGCTGCCGCTGGGGGGCAACGTGGTGCGCCGCGACCTGGGCGCCGAGATGATCCGCGACATCAGCCGGCTGCTCAAGGAGAGCATCCAGTACAGCCTGGACCACCGCCAGGACGCGCTGAGCTACGCCCTGAACTACGCGCGCGACATGGACCGTTCGCTCGCCGACCAGTTCGTCGGCATGTACGTCAACGACTGGACGCTCGACTACGGCCCGCGCGGCAGGGCCGCCGTCGCCAAGCTGCTCGAAGAGGCGCACAAGGCCGGCATCATCCCGTCGGCGGTGCAGGTCGACTTCGTCGAGTGACAACGGTGCTGTCAACCGGGAGTTCGCGATGCCGACGTTCCATTCGTCCGTGCAGCTCCCCGTCTCGGCCGAGTCGCTGTTCGACTTCCTGGCGGCGCCCGCGAACTGGCCATTGCTGGCGCCCCCCGACCTGCACATGCAGCTTCTCGAAGGCCCAGCCAAGCTGGAGCTGCGCGCGAAAGCCGCGTGGAAGGTGCGCCGCTGGGGCATCGCCCAGCGCATCGGCATCGTCGTAACGCGCTTCGAGTTGAACACGACGATCGTGCTGGAGCAGGAGCACGGCCCCTTCGCAAAATGGCTGCACGCGCAGCAATTCAGCTCGGCCGAAAACGGCGTCGTGCTGAGCGAGGAAATCGACTTCGCCCCGCCGACCGGAATGCTAGGCCGACTCGTCACCGCCGACGCGATCCTGCACGACCTGGAAGCGATGTTCGCCTATCGCCGCGAGCAATTGGCGTTGCGTTTCCCTCATCCGCCTCAAGGCACGTCGCCAGCCGCTGATGGATGACCCGGTCAGCCCTGCTTCAAAACACCCCGTGCAGCGGCCCGCCCGGCGCGGCCAACATATCGACGCGCTTCGTCACGGCGGGATCCTCGACCAGCGGCGGGGCGTGGCGCGGCTTGATACGGGCGTCGATGACGAGCGAGCCTCGGCAGCCCCAATGCTTCTGCCAGGTGAACGCTTCGATGCCAGCGATATCGGAGGCCGGATTCGAGCGCGTGAACGTCACCCACAGGAAATGGTTGAGTGTGCGTGCCGTGAACTCGGCGTCGTCGACCAGCACGATCAGCGGAAACGCGTTGATCGCCTCGGATGAACGGATCGACGCGCAGAAGCGATGAAAAGCCGGCTCCATCTCCGCGCCGGGCGTGGAATGGTACGGCGGCGCTTGCACCGCCAGCACGCCGGGCAGGCAGACACGCAGCTCGCGGAAGCCGTCGGGCAGGCGAAGCTCCGCAGGCAGCGCCGTCGGCAGCGTCCGCCGCGCGGGGCCGGCGGCGGCCAGCACCACCTTCGAGCCTTCGTTGAAGCCGTGCCCGGAATAGTCGAGCGTGTCGATCGTCGTGCAGGTTTGGAAATGCACGTCGTTCGACCAGTCGATGCGTTCGAGCAGGTGCTTGAAGAACGCCGGAATGTCGTGAATGTCGAGGGCCGGGTTGTCCTCTTTCGCGACGATCAGCAGGTACTTCGCCAGCGACAACTGCCCCTGGCCCAGTAGTGCATTGGCGCTCGTCAACAACTCCTGCGGCTTGCGGCGCTCGGCGTAGGGGACGTAGCGTTCGCTGCCAATAGCCAAGAGCAGCGGATGCACGCCGGCCGCGTCAACGGCGTTGACCCCATGCACGCCATGCACGACCGTGGGGATGATCGGCCCGGTGATCTCGTGGATGATCGCGCCGAAGCTGGTGTCCTCCTGCGGGGGCCTGCCAACGACGGTGAACGGCCAGATCGCGTCCTTGCGGCGCCAGACCTTCTCGACGCGCAGCACCGGGAACGGGTGGGCCAGGCTGTAGTAGCCGAGGTGGTCGCCGAACGGGCCTTCGGGGAGCTGCTTGTCCGGATCGACGACGCCCGTGATGCAGAAGTCGGCGTCGGCGTGCAGCGGCAGCCCGTCGGGCTGGGCGATGAGCCGCACGCGCCGTCCGCCCAGCGCGCCGGCGAACGCCAGCTCCGGCAGGCTTTCGGGCAGCGGCATCACGGCGGCGAGCGGCATCACCGGCGGCCCGCCCACGAAGATGTTGACGCGGAACGGCAGTTTCTTACGGATCGCCTTGGCGTGGTGCACGCCGATGCCCCGATGGATCTGGTAGTGAAGCCCGATCTCGCGGTCGGGTTCGTATTCGTTGCCCGTGAGCTGGACGCGGTACATGCCGAGGTTGGAATGCCGCCAGCCCGGCTTCTCGACATCTTCGCTGTAAACTTGAGGCAGCGTGATGAACCCGCCGCCGTCCCTCGGCCACGACACGAGCTGCGGCAGCTCGCGGATCGTCGTCGTCCCGTCGAGGATCGGCCCGCTGCGGACATGCTTCGGCCTGAGGAACCACGCCGTGCGCGGCACGTCCCGGTAACGCCAGGGGTTCTTGAAGAAGCTGCCCGGATCGACCTTCAGCTCGACGAGGTGTTGGACCGCTTGCAGCATGTCGCGGAACAGGAATCGCGTGCGTTGCATGGTGCCGAACAGGTTCGACACCATCGGGAATTGGCAGCCCTTCACGCGCGTGAAGAGCAGGGCAGGCCCCTGCGCGCGATAGACGCGGCGTTGGATCTCGGCCGCTTCGAGGCGCGGATCGATCTCTGCGTCGATGCGGACAAGCTGCCCCGTCCGCTCCAGATCCGCGACGCACGCTTGCAAACTGGCGTAACCCATGATGTTGGCCGAAATCGCTCGAAGATCGGTTGCCCACGCCCTATTGATAGGCAACCGTCAAGCCGCGTGCGATTCAACGGATGGTCATGGCCATACGTTGGATCTTCATCGCTTCTTGAAATTCTCGTTGTACTGGTTGTAGCCGTCCAAGCCGGGATCATCCCAGCCCGCGCGCATTGCGGCCTGCTCCTGGGCGGGGTAGGTGTCGCTCAGCTGGTCGCCTCCGAGAAGCATGGACTGCATCTCCTCGAAGATCTCGGCTCGCACCACGATGTAGGCCAAGTTCGATTGAGGATCGACGACTCGCACCGGATCGGACGGCTGTCCCGAAATGGCTTGGAACAAGGCGTTGGACAAGGCAGGATTCATGGTTTCGTTCCTTTCACGGCAGCGGCTGCGCGAGCTTCGTCAGCACCAGATGCTCGAACGCGATCCCCTTACGGCTCGCTTCCTGCGTCAGCGATTCCCGCAGGTCGCTGGGAATCGCGACAAAATCCCCGCCAGCAACGGCCGATTCCTTCTCTTTGCGTTTGACCTGGCGGAGAAGTTCACGGATCGCGCGATACTCCGGAGTTGTGGAGAAGCGAACCCGCTCGTCGTAGCTGGTGAACGCCTTGGCGACAACACCGTCGAACGGGTTGAACAGCTCGTTCGACAGCTCCGTCCACGATGTGATCGTTTCCCCAAGCCGAGTCGCGGCAAGCAGGACCTGCTGTTCGCTCGACATCATGTGTCTCCTCCGTTTTCAACGTCCGGCGGGACGAAATCCACCGATGAATCCGTGCGTTCAAGGAACATCACTTCCTGTTCCAGCATCGCAGCGAATTTTGCCACCATGGGACGAACCAGCGGTTCCCGCACGGCGTCCACCAGCATCCAGATTTCCTGCAGCCGATCCATCTGCTTGCTGCCGTCCTTCATTCGATAGGCGCCGGTCACCGTGGAGCCAATCGTGTAGCCGTCCGCCAGTTGATAGACTGCGTCGAGAATGCTCTCCTGGACCACCTCGTGGACTTCACGGCCATCGTTGTACCGGAGCGGCAGCAGCAGGATGTATTTTCGTTTTGGTTCCATCCAAACGCCTGGTC
The DNA here is from genome assembly GCA_043720335.1 of Planctomycetia bacterium. Lineage (GTDB taxonomy): Bacteria > Planctomycetota > Planctomycetia > Gemmatales > Gemmataceae > JAYSSW01. The sequence goes on along the minus strand of JAYSSW010000257.1, from coordinate 4,105 downwards.
AGGTTTCGTGATCGTTGTTCCACACCCTTCGATGATAACCATTCCCGCGCCGCTTCCGCAAGAGGCTCACGCCAGCAGGACCGTGTCCTCGAAGAGGTGCTGCATCAGCCAGTCGTGGTGGCGGTAGTCGCCGATGACCAGGTCGGCGCCGGCGCGGACCAGGCGGTCGCGCTTCCACGGGTGGATGCCCTGGCGTTTCACCTCGTCGCTGGCGACGGCGACGGCGACGCCGCCGGCCCGCTTGATCTCCTCGATCTCGACGAAGCCGTCGCCGAAGCCGATCAGCTCCTCGCCGCGCAGGTTGTTCTCCTTCAGGATGCGTTCGATGATCATCTTCTTGGAGAAGTTCTGGTAGTCGTCGAGGGCGCCGTAGATGTGCGGGCCGAAGTACTGCGACAAGCCGAGCAGTTGGCACTCGTTGCGGACGAACTGCAGGTCGGTGCCGCTGGCAAGGTAGAGGGTTAGGCCCTTCGCCCGCAGCGATTCGAGGAAGGCGTGGCTGCCGGAGACGGTCCAGGCGTCCGGCGCGACCTTGCCCGAAGCGAGGTCGTCGAGTCGGCCCTGGATGCGCGCCATGAGCAGGTCGTGGTAGCGGTGCTTGTAGGCGAGCGGGTCGAGGGGCGTGCCGCCGCGTTTCGTCACCTCGTCGGCCAGCTGCATCATCTGGTAGATGGTCTGCCGGCCGTTGAGCCGCATGACAAAGTCTTCGACATGGGCGGTCAGGGTGGCGTCGTCCTCGGCGGTGCCCGTGCCGTGCAGCACATCGACCATCATCGGGATCATGATCTGAGGCCAGCCTTCGCGGATGAGCGAGAGGGTGCCGTCGAAGTCGAAAAGCACCGAGCGGAACTTGCCGCGCGGGAAGTCGGGACGGTGGATTTCGGCTTCGATCATGGCGTGTCGGGGGCTGGAGTGCGGGAGGGAGGCGTCACAGTCGTCATTGTCGGCGCCTGTGGACGGAAAACAACGTGGAAGCGGTAAAGCGGGGCAAAGTGGCGGAGAAATGCCGCCGGGGTGCGAGCTACAATTCGTGGAGTCTCGACGCCCCGGTCTCCCCCACGGAACCCAAGCCATGCGCGTTTCCGAATATCTGAACGAGCAGCATGTCCCGTTCGAGACGATGATCCATCCCCCCGCTTTCACGGCGCAGAAGCTGGCCCGCTTCCTGCGCGTGTCGGGCCGGAAGGTGCTCAAGAGCGTGCTGCTGGTCGGCCCGCGCGAACGCTTCCTCGCGCTGCTGCCGGCGACGCACCACGTCGATCTGGCGATGCTGTCGACTGCGGTCGGCCCGGTGCGGCTGGCGAACGACGACGAGGTGGCGGACCAGTTCCGCGACTGCGAGCGCGGAGCGGTGACGCCGTTCGGCCGGCTGTACGGCCTGACGACGCTGCTGGACGACAGCATCGCGCCGGAGACGCAGATCCTGTTCGAAGCCGAGCGCCACGCCGTCGCGATCCGCATGCGCTGCCACGACTTCGAGAGGCTGGAGGAGCCGCGCCGCCTGCGCTTCGCGCAGATGAGCGCGATGCCCCACCCGCGCGCGTCGTGAATCGTCGAGGGAGGCCGGCGAATCTGCTGCAGTTGGCCATCGATGAAGGATGGGGGGACGAGAAGCCGCGACCCAGGCGAAAGGAGAACAGCCATGCCGACCGTGAAGCTGGTGGACGAGAACACGACCGATCCGCTGGTCCGCAGGATCTTCGACGAGATCAGGGCGAAGCGCAAGGTCGACCGCATCCCGAACATCTGGCGGGCGCTAGCGGCACACCCGGAGCAGATGGAGCACTACTGGACGCTGTTGAACTCGATCATGAAGCCGGGCAAGCTCGACATGCTGACGAAGGAAATGATCGCGGTGGCGGTGTCGATGACGAACAGCTGCCGCTACTGCACGAACTCGCACCTGGCCGCGGCGCAGAAGCACGGCATGGACCAGGAAATGCTCGGCGAACTGCTGTCGGTGGTGGGTCTTTACAACATGTTCAACAAACTGTCGGACTCGCTCCAGGTGGAGCCGGACGTGCTTCCGAGTCTTGACTGACAGGAGGCGATCGCCCTCGCTCGGCGGTGCAGGGCGGCGACTCCGGAGTCATGAAGAAGGCGTTGGTGTTCTCGCAGCAGGTCGTGAGGATCTTCGTCATGGCGTTCTCCGGTTGGTTGGTTCTGAACAGGGTAACGCAAACCGGATGCCATGCTTGCGCGGCGAAGGCGAAGAAGTCCGAACTGCCGCTGGGAGCGACCTTTAGCGAATGCGACGACGCGGAGGCGGAGTTTGCCGGTTTTGCAATCGTTGCCGATTGGACGACAAAGGTCGTCCCATTGATACAAGCTGTGCTGAAGGTGGGGAAGCGTCGTGCCAATCGCAGCGGCGCAGGAAAAGGGATTGCAAATCGCCCCAGCTTTGCTAGACTTCCGACGTGATTGAGGGATGCGGTCCAGCATTATCGGCCCCTTCCCGACTCGTCCTTTTATCTCCGCCCGCCTGGGGTCGCCCAGGCGGGCTATTTTGTTGATGGCCGTTCCCTTCAATCGGACCTGCACCCGTCGAATCGATCGGACGCGAGCGTTTTCCCGCACGGCGGCGAGCGTACAATGACCGCGAAAACGCCACCGCACCCCGCCGCGCCGAGGCCGCATGAAAGTCCTTCTCGCCGAGAAACCGTCGGTCGCCCGCGAGCTGGCCTCGTTCCTCGGCGCGCGCGAACGGCACGAGGGCTACTTCGAGGGCCAGGGCTACCAGGTGACCTGGGCGCTCGGCCATCTCGGCACACTGAAGGAGCCGGAGGACTACGACCCGGCTCTGAAGCGCTGGTCGCTGGCGACGCTGCCGATCGTGCCGGACAAGTTCGAGCTGAAGCTGATCGACGCGAAGGGGGGCCGGCAGCAGTTCGCCGTCATCAAGAAGCTGTTCCGCGCCGCCGACGAGCTGATCTGCGCCACCGACGCGGGCCGCGAAGGCGAGCTGATCTACCGCTACATTCTCGAACTGACCGGAGCGACGCGCAAACCCGCGCAGCGGCTGTGGCTCAGCTCGCTGACCGAGAGCGCGATTCGTGACGCGTTCAAGCGGCTGCGTCCGCTCAGCGACTACGACACGCTGTACGCCGCCGCCCGCTGCCGCAGCCAGTCCGACTGGATCGTCGGCCTGAACGCGACGCGCTACTACACCGTGCGGCACCGCAGCGCCGGCGGGCTGCTCTGGAGCGTCGGTCGCGTGCAAACGCCCGTTCTCGCGCTCATCGTTCGCCGCGACGACGAGATCCGCGCCTTCAAGCCGGAGCCGTTCTGGGAACTTCTCACTCGCTATCGCAAGGTCGTCTTCAAGTTCGCCGGCGAGCGGTTCCTGAAAGAAGAGATCGCCAGCGAATGGCTGGCGAAGGTGCTGGGGCATCCGTTCCTCATCCGCAGCGTGGAGCGCAAGGAAGAGCGCGACCTGCCGCCGCAGCTCTACGACCTCACGGAGCTGCAGCGCGACATGAACCGCCGCTACGGCATGTCGGCCGACGCCACGCTCAAGGCGGCGCAGTCGCTCTACGAAGCGAAAGTCCTCACCTACCCGCGCACCGATTCGCGCTACCTCACCCACGACATGAAGGGGCAGATCCCCGGCGTCTTCGACGACCTGCGCTCCTACAAGCCCGACGAAATCGCTCGGCTCGACCTCGGCGCCCTATCCTTCTCCAGCCGCATCATCAACGACGCCAAGGTGAAGGACCACCACGCCATCATCCCGACCGGCAAGTCGGCGCTGTCGCAGTCGCCTGCCTTGCTGAAGGTCTACGAGGCGGTCGTCACGCGCTTCATCGCGGCGTTCTACCCGGCCTGCGTGAAGGAGGTCACCAGCGTCGCTGGCGAGTCGAACGGCGTGGCGTTCAAGGCGCGCGGCGTGCGCATCCTGGTCCCCGGCTGGACGGTGCTGTACCCGACGAGGGACGACGACAAGAAATCGGACGAGCAGCAGGAACTGCCGGAGTTCAAGCCGGGCGAGACCGGGCAGCACGAGCCCTTCATCAAGAAGGGCGAAACGACGCCCCCCAAATCGTACACGGAAGGGACGCTGCTCGGCGCGATGGAGACGGCCGGCAAGCTGGTGGACGACGAGGCG
>JAYSSW010000256.1:0-9579 GCA_043720335.1 Planctomycetia bacterium | reverse complement strand
CTCGACGACAGACATGCCATGCTCAACCATCTGGACCCAGGCTTGCAGGGGCATGGCATAGCCCAGGTCGGAGATGTTGAACTTGGCCAAGGCGCTCGCCCGATAGGCTTTGAACCCGCAGAAGGCGTCGGTCAGGTTCAGGCCGAACTGGTCGTTCAGTTCGTGGGTGATCGTCTGGTTGATGTAGAGCCGATCCTCCGGCGTGGGCAGCGTGTGCTGGCGGAACTCGCGCAGGTAGCGGCTGCCACTGACGATGTCGGCGTCGTGGATCGCCTCAATCAGCACTGAGATGCGCGACGGCTCGTGCTGGCCGTCGCAGTCCATCGTCACCAGCACGTCGCAGTCGCTGTCCTTGGCCGCGTCGAACGCCGAGACGAGAGCGGCCCCGTAGCCCTGGTTCTTGGCGTGGGTGACGACCTGGATGTCACGGTGCTCGGTGAGCAGTTCGCCGGTGCGGTCGGTCGAGCCGTCGTTGACGACGAGGATCCTCGACGAGTAGCGGCGCACTTCCGCCAGAACCTTGTCCAGATGCCGCTCTTCGTTGTAGACGGGTATGGCCGTAAGAACGTTCATGCGGCACCTCCGGGAGTGGGAACTGAGAAGCTATCCCATTCTAACGGCGAGGGCAAGCGAGTCAAACCAGGATCACTTTCCGGCGCTGAACCATGCTCAGGAATGATCGGGCAATCCGGTTGCAAGGGCCTTCCGTTCTCCGAAAAGCATCTCCGGTTTGACTTTCGCGAGGTAGCCCAGGAGGAAGCCGAGGACCATGCCTTCGAGCAGGGCGATGGGGAGGTGGCCCAGCGCGAAGACGAGCGTCGCTGGCTGCCAGACGCGGTCGCCGTTGGCGAGCATGATGGCCTGGTGCATCGCCAGGGTCGCGACCACCGCGAAAGTGCCGAGCAGGAAGCCGAGCGGGAATTCAGGCGCGTTCTCCAGGCGGCGTTCCCACCACGCGGCGAACAGCATCCACGCGACGGCGCCGACCAGTGTTAGGGGATGAACGATCAGCCGATTGGCGCGGTCGAAGTCGTCGAGGTCGAGCGGGCTGAGCGACGAGCGAAACAGCAGCAGCAAGCTGTATGCCGCGAAGACGTAGCAAAGCAACGCGCCGACACCGACCAGCAAGCCGCGCGTGAGCGGAGCGCGGAGGTCGAGGCGCCGATGGGCAACGCGGAAGAGAACGAACGCCAGCCAGGCGGGGATCGTCTGGATGACGATGTTGACGCCGAGGGCGTACAGACCGCCGTGGCCGAGCAGCACCGCCTGCATCAGCAGCGCGACGGCGATGGCGGCGGCGGCGCGGACGCCGAGCAGCACGCCGGCCAACCCGTTGAGCAGCAGGTGGACGCTGGTGAGGCCGACCGGCACGTGCATCGACGACGCGATGAACAGCGCAGCGGTCATCAGCGCGACGCGGGCGATGTCGTTCTCGTGCATGCGCCGCACGCCGAGCCAGACGCAGAAACCGGCCGCCACGAAGCCGCCGATCCACCACGGTTCCGAGAGCACGCCGTCGCTGATGTGGACCGCGAAGAGCGTCATTTTATGTCGTTCACCGGGATCGAGTCCGCGACTCCGTGGATCATACGAATCGCACGATCATCCTACGATCTGAACCACGCGACGGCTTCTCTGCCCCCCTCTCCCCCCGCTGCAATGACCCTATCCAAGGTCAACGAACTCGTTGCGGGGGGAGAGGGGAGAATTGTTCAGGCAAGCATGTCGCGGAAGCCTTGCAGGTGCTGCGTGAGGAGATCCTTCAGCGCCGCCGCGTGCAGGTGGTTCTCGTGCAGGAACGACAGCACCATCGCTTCGCCGTCGCGCGTCGATTGCAGCGTCGGCTCGACGCCGAACTTCTCGAGGTGGTTGAGGTTGAACTGCCCCTTTTTGCCGTAGAAACGGCACTCCAGCGACTCGGCCTCCTTCGTCTTGACGTAGCCCCACGCGCGGGTCAGGCCCGGCACGCGCACGCTGATCATCGCCCGGTTGTCCCACTGCACCTCCAGCTTCGGCTCGATCTTCCGCAGGATGTCGAGCAGCCGGGGCAGCAGCGCGCGGTCCCATTGCAGCTTGCGGCCCGGCGGGAAGCCCTTCTCGCCCAGGTGCCATTTCTCGCCGTTCACCTTCCAAGGCATCACGTCCTCCGGCGTAGTGTTCATTCGCCCCAGCGTCGTTTGGAATGATTGCGCGGCTTTCCGCAGGAAGTCGTGGAACGCCGGCGTGTTGATCTCGTCGCGCTTGTGGACGAGCATCCACACCTCCTGCCACGGGCCTTTGCGGTTGGCGACGTGGACGCGCGGCTCGTTGCTGTAGACCTCGATGCCGGGCGTGTCGTTGAGCGGCGGGATGCCGAGCTTCTGGTTGAGGTCGTCCTGCTTGAAGGTGTTCTTGCCGACGCGGAAGACGAGGCGGACCAGCCATTCCATGTTGCTATGGGCGTGGAAGAACCAGCCGAGCGTCTTCTTCGGCCCGGTGATCTCGACGGTCGACTGGTGCTTCCAGTTCGTGTCGGCGAAGTCCCCCAGCGCGTGGATCTTCTCGTCGACCCACGCCAGGATTTCGCCTTCCCAGCGGACCGGCTTCCCCTGGAGCGAGACGCGCAGCCTGGTGTGCCAGGTCCTGCCGTCGGTCTGCCACGGCATCGCGGCGTCCTTGCCGATCTTGTCGAGCTCGACGTCCCCCTCGCGCGGCTTCTCGGCGGCGTGCGGGTCGTACTTCGGCCTCTCGGCGTGCGGCCCAGTTTTCAGCGCCGCCGCGATGAACCGCGCCGTGTGCGACTCGTCGATGTGCTCCGCCACCGTCTCCGGCGTCCCTTCGACGACGACCGCCCCGCCGCCCCCCCCCGCCTCGGGGCCCATGTCGATGACCCAGTCAGCGGTCTTGATGACGTCGAGGTTGTGCTCGACGACGATGACGGTGTTGCCCAGATCGACGAGTCGATTCAGCTCGTCGAGCAGTTTGCGGATGTCGTCGAAGTGCAGGCCCGTGGTCGGCTCGTCGAGGATGTAGACGGTGCGGCCGGTGTTGGGCCGGGCCAGCTCGGCGGCGAGCTTCACGCGCTGCGCCTCGCCGCCCGACAGCGTCGGCGCGGGCTGGCCGAGCGCGAGATAGTCGAGGCCGACGTCGGCGAGCGTCTGCAGGATCTGCCGAATCTTCGGGATGTTGCTGAACAGCTCGACCGACTCGCTGACGCGCATCGTCAGCACGTCGGCGATGCTCCTGCCCTTGAACAGCACCGCCAGCGTTTCGGGGCTGTAGCGGCTGCCGTGGCAGGTGTCGCACTCGACCCAGACGTCGGGGAGGAAGTGCATCTCGATCTTCTTTTGGCCGTTCCCCTCGCACGCCTCGCAGCGTCCGCCCGGCTTGTTGAAGCTGAACCGCTTCGCCTGCCAGCCTCGCACGCGCGACTCGGGGAGCTGGGCGAAGAGCTGGCGGATGAGGTCGAAGACGCCGGTGTAGGTCGCCGGATTCGAACTGGGCGAGTTGCCCAGCGGGTCCTGGTCGACGTTGATGACCTTGTCGATGTTCTCCAGGCCGAGGATGTCGTCATGCGCCCCGACGACGACGCCCGCGCGATGCAGCTTCTTCGCCAGCGCGTTGTAGAGGATCTCGTGAACGAGCGACGACTTCCCCGACCCGCTGACCCCGGTGACCGCGATGAAGCAGCCCAGCGGAAACGACACGTCGATGTTGCGCAGGTTGTTCTGCCTTGCCCCCTTGATCGTCAGCGCTAACGGCACCGCCGCAGCGACTGACACCGCAACTTTCGCCTTCTTGCCTCCACTGACCACGGACTTCTGGACACTGACTGCTACCCTGCGATTGGTCGGCACCGGGATCGACATGCGACCCGACAGGTATTGGCCGGTCAGCGACGCCTTCGCTTTCTCGATCTTCACGGGAGTGCCCTGGGCGGTGATCTCGCCGCCGCGGTCGCCCGCGCCGGGGCCGAAGTCGAGCAGGTAGTCGGCGGCGGCGATCACCTCGCGGTCGTGCTCGACCAGGACGAGCGTGTTGCCCAGGTCGCGCAGGTTTTTCAATGCTTTGAGAAGCCGCGAGTTGTCGCGCGGGTGCAGGCCGATGGTCGGCTCGTCGAGGACGTACAGCACGCCGGTCAGGCCGCTGCCGATCTGCGACGCCAGGCGGATGCGCTGCGACTCGCCCCCCGACAACGTCGGCGTGGATCGGCTCAGCGTCACGTAGTCGAGGCCGACATCGACGAGGAACTGCAGGCGGTTGTTGATCTCGCGCAGCAGCTCGCCAGCGATCTGCTGCTGCTCCTTCGTCAGCGACAGGCCGAGGAAGAACGCCTGGGACTGCCCCAGAGGCCAATGGCCGATCGCGCCGATGGTGTGCCCCATGAAGCGGCAGGCGGCCGCGTCGTCGCGCAGCCGCGAGCCGTGGCACTTCGAGCAGGCGACATCGTTGACGAGGCTGTCGAGCCGATGGCGGTAGAAGAAGCTGACGCGGGCCGCCTCGCTCAAGGCGGGCATCACCCCCTTGTACTGGAACGACGCGGGCGGAGCGGCGGACGTGAGTGCCGTTGTCTTCGCTTTTTTCTTGGCAGTCTTCGGCGCGTCGGCCGTTTCAAGGGTGATCCACGTCTCGCCGGTGCCGTACAGCATCGCGCGCTGGTGGACGGCATCTAGCTCCGCCCACGGCGTGTCGAGCGTGCAGCCGACCTGCTTCGCCAGCGCCTCGGCGAAGCGCGTGAAGGGCTGCTCCGGCGTCAGTTCGGGCCACGCCGTCAGGCAGCCGGTGCGCAGCGACAGCGTCGCGTCGCGCACCAGCACGGCCGGGTTCGCCCCCTTCTGCGTGCCGATCCCTTCGCAGATCGGGCACCAGCCGATGGGACTGTTGAACGAGAAATGGTGCGGGTTCAACGGCTCGAAGCTGCGTCCGCATTGATCGCAGGCGAAGTGCTGGCTGTAGCGGTCGACCTTCCACGTCGATTCCTCGCGCTCGTCGTCGACGTGCGCGACGTGCATGACGCCGCGCCCCAGGTCGAGCGCCGTTTCCACCGCCTCCGCGAAGCGGCCGCGCTGGCCGCGCCGCACCACGAGGCGGTCGATGACGACCTCGATGGCGTGCTTGCGGCGATGGTCGATGGCCGGCGGCTCGCTGACGTTGAACGACTTGCCATCGACGCGCATGCGCACGAAGCCGCTGCGGCGGATCTCGTCGAAGAGGGCGTCGTACTTCTCCTGGCCGCGCCGTTCGAGCGGCGCCATCAGGTAGAGCTTCGAGCCTTCCGGCAGGTTGATGATCTTCTCGATGATCTCGTCGGAGGTCTGCGTGCCGATCGGGATGTTGCACGCGGGGCAGTGCGGCTGGCCGAGCCGGGCGAACAGGATGCGCAGGTAGTCGTAGATCTCGGTGACGGTGCCGACCGTCGAGCGCGGGCTTTTGCTCGTCGTCTGCTGCTCGATGCTGATGGCGGGGGACAGGCCGCTGACGTGCTCGACGCGCGGCTTCTGCACCTGGCCGAGAAACTGACGGGCGTACGACGACAGCGACTCGACGTAGCGGCGTTGCCCCTCGGCGAAGATCGTGTCCATCGCCAGCGATGACTTGCCCGACCCGCTCGGCCCGCAGCAGACCGTCATCTGGTCGCGCGGGATCGACACGTCGATGTTCTTCAGGTTGTGCTGCGACGCGCCTTTCACGATGAGATGCGTGTGCGGCTTGAACGCGGGACGCTTCCTCGCCTTGCCGTGCTTCAGCCCGTTGCGGTCCGTGCTGGAGCGGCTGAACAGGTCCTTCAGCGCCTGGCCGGTGTGCGACTCCTGGCAGCGCGCGACCACCTCCGGCGTGCCGGCGCAGACGATCTGTCCGCCCCCCGCGCCGCCATCGGGGCCGAGGTCGATGACCCAGTCGGCGGTCTTGATGACGTCGAGGTTGTGCTCGATGACGACGACGGTGTTGCCCGCTTCGACGAAGCCGTGCAGCACCTTGAGCAAGCGGTCGATGTCGACGAAGTGCAGGCCGGTGGTTGGCTCGTCGAGGATGTAGAGCGTCTTGCCGGTGCTGCGTCGGCACAGTTCGCGGGCCAGCTTGATGCGCTGCGCCTCGCCCCCCGACAGCGTCGGCGAGGCCTGGCCGAGCTTGAGGTAGTCGAGGCCGACGTCGTGCAGCGTCTGCAGCATGTCGCGGATCTTCGGCACGTTCGCGAACAGCTCCACGGCTTCTTGAACGTCCATCTCGAGCACGTCGTGGATGTTCTTGTCCTTGAAGCGGATCTGCAGCGTCTCGCGGTTGAAGCGGTGGCCCGCGCACACGGGGCACTTCACCCACACGTCGGCGAGGAAGTCCATCTCCAGGCGGTTCGAGCCGTTCCCCTCGCACGCCTCGCAACGCCCGCCCGGCTTGTTGAAGCTGAAGCGGCCCAGCTTGTACCCGCGGATCTTCGCCTCCGGCATCATCGCGAACAGGTCGCGGATCTCGTCGAACACCTTGATGTAGGTCGCCGGGTTCGAGCGCGGCGTCCTCCCGATGGGCGACTGGTCGATGTCGATCACCTTGTCGATGTGCTCCGCCCCGTCGATGCGCTCGCACAAGGTCGTAGCTGGAGTGACAACGACGGTGTCATCGGCTTTCGCGTCAGTCTCTTCGTCGTCGCGCGCTTTCGTGCCTTGCGACTTCATCCCTTCAAGAAGGATGTCGTTGATGAGCGACGACTTGCCCGAGCCGCTGACGCCGGTGACGACGACGAAGCAGCCGAGCGGGAGGTCGACGGAGACGTTCTTGAGGTTGTTGTGGTTGGCGCCGACGATCTTGAGCGCGCGTTCGCTCGGCTTGCGGCGCTTCGCGGGGACGGCGATTTCCTTGGCGCCCGACAGGTACTGCCCCGTGAGGCTGGCGGGGTTCTTCAGCACGTCGGCGTACGAGCCGGCGGCGACGACCTGCCCGCCGCGCACGCCGGGGCCGGGGCCGAAATCGACGACGAAATCAGCCGCTCGCATCGTGTCCTCGTCATGCTCGACGACCAGGACCGTGTTCCCCATGTCGCGCAGGCTTTCGAGGCTGCGGAGCAGGCGTTCGTTGTCGCGCGGGTGCAGGCCGATGCTCGGCTCGTCGAGGATGTAGAGGACGCCGACCAGCCCCGATCCGATTTGGCCCGCGAGACGGATGCGCTGCGCTTCGCCGCCGGACAGCGTCGGCGCCGTGCGATCCAGGGATAGATAGTGCAACCCGACGTTGAGCAGGAAGACGACGCGGGCGCGGATCTCCTTCAGCACCTCCTCGGCGATCTGCATCTGCACCGGCTCCAGCGAATGCTCCAGGGCGCCGGTCTCCGGGTCGAGCCACTGGGCGAGGTCGCCTAGCGGCATCCCTTCGGTTTCGACGATGGTCCGGCCGCCGACTCGGACATGCCTCGCCTGAGCGTTGAGCCGTTTGCCGTCGCAGGTGGGGCAGCGCTTGACGCGCATGTACTTTTCGAGCTGCATGCGGCGCGGGCCTGCGGCGGTCTTCTTGAAGCTGCTGAAGAGCTGCGGGACGATCCCCTCCCAGTTGCCGCCGTGCTTCCACGACGACCCGCCGCGCTGCCTCCATTCGTAGGTGATGTGCGTCTCGCCCGCGCCGTTGAGGAGCAGATCACGATGCTCCTCGGGCAGCTTGTTCCACGGCTTCTTGAGGTCGATGCCGAGCGTCTTGGCGACCCCTTCGTAGATGTGCTTGCGCCAGCGTCCCATGCCACGCAGCGCGCCGGCCAGCGGAATCGCTCCGTCGTAGAAGCTCTTGGTCGGGTCGGGGATCAGCAGGTCGCCGTCGAACGAGTAGCGCGTGCCGAGGCCGTCGCAGTCGAGACACATGCCTTGCGGGCTGTTGAAGCTGAACATCTGCGGGCTTGGGGGATCGTAGCTCTTGCTGCAATGCGTGCAGGCGTAGTGGACCGACAGAACCATGTCACTCGACGAAGCGACGGCGGTCTGGCCTTCCTCAACCTCCTCCGGCGCGGGCGTCTCGACCGCGACGATGATGTTGCCTTCCGCAAGATTCAGAGCCTGCTCGACCGCTTCCGACAAACGTGCGCGCACCTTCGCGTCGATCTTGAGCCGATCAACGACGATGGCGATGTCGTGCTTGATGCGGCGGTCGAGCTTCAAGTCGTCGCTGAGGCGCACCACCTGGCCATCGACGCGGGCGCGCAGGTAGCCGCGCTTCATCATGTCGGCGAAGAGGTCCTTGTACTCCCCCTTCTGCCCGCGCACGACCGGGGCGAGCACCATGAACTTCGTCCCGTCGGGCAGCGCCAGCACGCGGTCGAGGATCTGGTCGCGCGACTGCGCGGTGATCGGCCGATCGCAGACGGGGCAGTGCCCCTGGCCGACGCGGGCGTACAGGACGCGCAGGTAGTCGTGGATTTCGGTGATCGTGCCGACGGTCGAGCGCGGGTTCTTGCCGGCGGTTTTTTGTTGTATGCTGATGGAGGGAGACAGCCCGGCGAGGTAGTCGACGTCGGGCTTCTGCAGCTGGCCGAGGAACTGCCTGGCGTACGACGACAGCGATTCGACGTAGCGTCGCTGCCCCTCCGCGTAGAGCGTGTCGAAGGCGAGGGACGACTTGCCCGACCCACTGACGCCGGTGAAGACAATCAGCTGGTTGCGGGGCAGCTGCAGGTCGATGTTCTGCAGGTTGTGTTCGCGCGCCCCGCGAATGACGATGCTGGCCGAGTCCATGAGGTCGTTTCGTCTCGTCGCGAAGTGCTGCTGGCTTGGAGAGAGGGCCAACGCAATGACCGCGTCGAAACGGCTCCTTGGTGCGAGGTCTAAACGGTTGTGCACTCCTTTTGCATTGTAGCAATCGTGCCGCCTGCATTTTAGGAATGGGCGCAACCTATTTTCATCGAATGCTTTCAGTCGATTCAGGTGCATCGCGTCCAAGAATCGGGTAGCATGCGGCGAAGTTCGGCCACGATTTGGGAACCTCGCGGAACCGGCCTTCGTCTCAAGAACCGTAGGACAACGTGATTCCAGACGACCCACGCTTGATCGCCGACTGCCTGGCGGGGAACACCGACGCTTACGGCGATCTGGTGGTCCGCTACCAGGACCGGCTGTTCAACGCGGTCGTGCGCATCCTGGACAACCGGGAGGACGCCGCGGACGCGGTGCAGGACGCCTTCATCAACGCCTACCAGTCCCTGGCGACGTTCAAGGGGGACGCGGAGTTCTACACCTGGCTCTACCGCATCGCCTTCAACACGGCCGTCAGCTTGAAGCGGCGCCGCAAGCAGGTGATGAGCCTCGACAGCGGCCGGGACAGCGACCCCGGTCTCGACCCCGTGGACCCGTCTCGTGAGACGCGCCCCGGCACGGCACTGCACCGCGGCGAGGACGAGGCGCTGTTGCAGGCGGCCCTGAACCGGCTCTCGACGGAGCACCGTACTGTCCTTGTCTTGAAGGACATCGAGGGGCTAAAGTACGAGGAGATCGCGGAAATCCTGGACGTGCCCATCGGGACGATCCGCAGTCGGATTCACCGGGCCAGGCTCGAACTGAAAGAGCTGCTGGAACCCGATTTCGGGAACGAAGGTGGGCCGAGAGCGTCTGAACCTGTAGAACTCCCCATTGC
>JAYSSW010000255.1:0-4590 GCA_043720335.1 Planctomycetia bacterium | reverse complement strand
ACGGTACTGTCTTCAATCGTCTTTGCCTTTCTCTCTGTATTCTCTGTGGCCTCTGTGGCTAAGTTTTTTCTTCGTTGCTCGCGTCACCCCGGCAGTTGGAAGCCGGGCGGCATGCCCATGCCGGACGCCATCTTGCTCGTCTCCTCGGCGACGGCTTTCTTCGCCTTCTGCAAGGCCTGGTTGATCGCGGCTTTGACGAGGTCTTCGAGCAGTTCCTTGTCGTTAAGCTTCAGCGTGTCCTCGCTGATGGTGCACGACAGCACTTCCATGCTGCCATTGACGCGGGCCTTCACCATGCCCGCGCCGGCGTCCCCCTCGGCGGTGATTTGGGCGATGCGTTCCTGAAGGTTCTGCATCTCCTCGCGCATCTTGGGGAGGTTTTTCAACATCCCCGCGATCTGGGTGAACTTCTCGAACATGGGTCACTCCTCGTCGTTGGAGTCGGTCTCGGCGGAAACGGGCGGAGCAACAGTGACGCCGAAACCAGGCTCAGCACGGGCCACCTGGGCGGCAAGCGCGTCCTTCGCCGCTTTGACGAACGGCAGCAGAGCGATGTCGGCCATCTGCTGTTTGGCCGCCCCAGCGTTGACCGGCGGGGCGACGGCGGCGGACGGCGTCAGCACCGCCGCATGTTCCTCGGCGATCCACTCGACCGCAAGCCGAAGCGGCTGGCCGGTGAGGCGGGCCAGGATCGCTTCGATTTTGCCGAGCCGGATGGGGTCTTGGAACAGGTTCCCCGGGGTATTGTAACGCTGCGAAACGCGCAACGCCAGCGCAGTTGGCCCAGAAATTGCGAGGTCGGCGATCTTGCGCAGCTCTGCGGTGACCGCAAATCCCACCTGGGCAAGCATTTGCTTCCAGATCGAATCCAGCGATCTTTCCGACAATTCGATGGCCGGTTCCGTCGGCGGAGATTCCTGCTCAGGACTCAGCTTTTTTTTTTCGATTTCGCCCGAACCGTCAGCTGCGAAGGGAGGACGCGCTACCGGGGCCGCCAGCGCGGGTCGTGGCTTCGCGCCGGTGGAAGGGGGGCTGCCCCCCTGGCTGACCCACTGCGCAAGCTGCGTGAGCGGCACCAGATCTTCGAGCTGGCTGATGCGCACCAGCGCCATTTCCAGCAGCACCCGGCTATGCGTGCTGACCCGCATGCGCGATTTGGCCGTGACCAAAATGTCCATCCCCGACAGGATGGCGTCGAGCTTCTGCGATCGCGCGAGTTTCGCCAACGGCTCGCGCAGCGTGCTGGTAACGCTGAGCGTTTGGCCTTCGAGGCCGGCGCAGTTGACAATCATCAGGTCGCGCCAGTATTCGAGCAGCTGGTCGATCAGCTCGCCGACCTGCTGGCCCTGTTCGACGTAGTTCGACACCAGCTCCAGCGCCGTCTTGGCGTCGCGCTGCAGCACCGCGGTCGCAAGCGCGGCGACGCGGTCCTCGTGGGCGGTACCGAGCAGCTGGTTGACGTGCTCGACGGTGAGCCGTTCGCCGCCAAAGGCGAGCAGCTGGTCGAGCAGCGACTGAGCGTCGCGCATCGATCCCCCCGCCCGGCGTGCGACCAGCTCGAGCGCGTCGTCGTCGGCGTGCAAATTCTCGCCGGCGACGACTTGTTTCAGCCGTTCGAGGATGCGCGACAGGCTGATGCCGCCGAAGTCGAAGCGTTGGCAGCGCGACAGGATCGTGACTGGGATCTTCTGCACCTCCGTCGTCGCGAAGATGAACTTCACGTGCGGCGGCGGCTCCTCCAGCGTCTTGAGCAGCGCGTTGAACGCCGGCGTCGTCAGCATGTGGACTTCGTCGATGATGTAGATCTTGCAGCGGGCCCGGCTGGGGCGGAAGCTGACGTTCTGGCGGATCTCGCGGATCTCGTCGATGCCTCGGTTGCTGGCGCCGTCGATTTCGAGCACGTCCATGTCCTGGCCCGACATGATCGCCTTGCACATGTCGCACTGGTCGCAGGGGGTGGTGGTCGGGCCTTGGGCGCAGTTGAGCGCTTTGGCGAGGATGCGGGCGGCGCTCGTCTTGCCGACGCCACGCGCGCCGGTGAAGAGGTAGGCGTGGGCGACGCGGTTGCTCGTGATGGCGTTCATCAGCGCATGGGCCGGCGCCTCCTGCCCGACAAGGTCGGCGAACTGCTGCGGCCGATAGCGCCGCGCCAGCACCGTGTAGGCCAGTGCGGGCGCCGCGACGGGCGCTTCGCTGGCGGCTTCGGGAGTGTCGCTCGTGCTTTTCCGCTTGGCCATGATCGCCTCGAATGGGGTCCACGAAGGGCACGAAGGGACACGAAGAAAGGCAAAAGACAGGGAAGGGGAGTCCCTCGTTTAGCGCCCGCTCGAAGATGTCAGACGAAGTATCCCATATTTCTTGATTTGGAACCTGCGATTTCCATCCTGCCCTGCCAAGCGGGCGCTAAACGGGGATTTTCTCTTCCTTCTCCCTCTCTGTCATTTTGTCTTTCTTCGTGCCCCTTCGTGTCCTTCGTGGATAAAAACCATGAAAAAAGCCCGTGGGGTTTTGGCCCACGGGCTTCGTCGCGTCGCTAGGAGGTGACTGGGAGAGGATATTCCACTGCACAGAGGGCCTTGCTTATGGCTGCACCTTCCGGCCTGACCAGGTTCACAACTTCCCCTTGCGTGGGTCCCCTCCCAGCCCCTCGAAGCGACGCGGCTGGCTCATCCAATGGACAACGTCACTTCGCCTTCTCGGTGACGGTCGCCTTCTCGATCACCACTTTTTCCTTCGGCTTGTCGTTGCTGTCGGTGGCCGACACGCCGATCTTATTGACCACTTCCAGCGACTCGGTGTCGAGCGTCTTGCCGAAGGCGGTGTACTTGCCGTCGAGGAAGCTCTGCGCGCCGAGGCAGATGAAGAACTGCGAGCCGGCGGAGTTCGGGTCGTTGCTGCGGGCCATCGACAGGACGCCTGCGGTGTGCGGCTTCTTGTTGAACTCGGCCTTGATCTTGTAGCCCCGGTCGCCAGTGCCAGTTCCGAGGGGGCAGCCCCCCTGAATCATGAAGTCCTTGATGACGCGATGGAACGTCAGGCCATCGTACATGCCGGCCTTGGCGAGCGAGACGAAGTTCGCGACGTGGCCCGGCGCGACGTCGGCGTAGAACTCCAGCCGGATCGGGCCTTTGTTCGTGGCCAGTTCAACGATGTAGTCGTTCTTCGCCAAATCGAGGGTCTTGGCGGCTGCTTCGATCTTTTCCTTGTCGCTGGCCAAGGGACACGCTCCTGACGGCATCAGTCCGCGATGGACGTTTGGATGATGACTTGATGGATCGTCACCGGTTCGACGAGCAACCAGTCATTCATGTTCTGGACAGGTCTTTTATTGATTGTACGAACCACGTCCAGCCCGCGCGTCACTTTGCCATAGATGGTGAACGATCCGTCCATCTGCGGCATCTTCTCGGCGGCGAGGTAGAAGCGGCAGGAGGCGGTCTCCAGCTCTTCGCGGTGCCAGGCGCCGAGGACGCCCTCGTCGTGGGTGAGGTTGGGGCTGATCTCGGGGCGCAGCCAGTAGCCGATGCTGCCGTAGCCGAACTCGCCGGTGCCTTTGGGGCAGCCCGATTCGATGAAGGCGACGGTGCCGTTCTCGTTGATCTCGCGATGGCTGCGGTAGAAGGGCATGCCGTCGAAGTAGCCCGCTTTGGCGAGAGCGACGAAGCTGCGGACATGGTTCGGGGCGGCCTGCGGAAAAAGTTCGAGCTGGATGTCGCCGGCCTTGGTGGTGACAAGGGCGGTGTACTTGATCTTCTTGCCGTCGGCGTTGACGAAGAGGATCTGGTCCCACAACCCGCCTTTGCCGTCCTTGCCGGCGATGGCTTCGTAGATCTTGCCGGTGTTCTTGCCGGCGATGGTGAGGTCGGGCGGCCGTTGCTCATCGCTGGGTGAGTCGAGCAGCACGGCTTCGCGGAAGGGCAGGTGCAGCTTGGATTTTTCGAGCGAAGCCGGCGTGGCGACGACGGGTTTGCCAGCTTTGCCCTTGGCGTCGACGACGGCGTCGGGCTTCTCCACGTCCGCTTTCTTCGTGTCGCCGCCGCCACAGCCAGACAGGGGAAGCAGGAGAAGCGCGCCGAGTAGAATCCAGGGTCGAACGGTTCGCGAATCGATCATACTATTCTCCACGCAGCCGGGAACGAGCCATCTCCAGAGACCCCACGAACCCTGGGCGCAAGCGAGGGAATCGCAGGGAACCATGCTGGCGAATATTCACATTCCGCGAGTCGTTTAGCGATCCCCTCGCTTGCGCTCAGGGTTAGTGGGGTTGGTCGATCACTTTGGGCCAGCAGCGCGACTGTAGTCGAGGGGGCGCGGCGGGTCAACGCGGAAATGACGGCACGGCGAGGGCTTCGCGCGATTGACCCGCTTCGCCACCTCGCTAGAATAAGGAAGCATCCCGAATCCCCGGCCGGTCTGGAGTCCCAGCGTTGCTCCCTTCGCTTCTCTACACCGTGCTCACGTTCCTCATCCCGCTCGGCTTGTACTGCCTGTTCCTGGCCTGGATCAACCGCCGCCCGCGTCCGACCCTCGTCCACGGCGCCTGGGACATGGTCGGCGTCCTCGTCGCCGCGTCGGGCTTCCTGATTGTCA
>JAYSSW010000254.1:0-9599 GCA_043720335.1 Planctomycetia bacterium | reverse complement strand
TCGACCAACTGGTTGGCAAGACCGACTTCGACCTGTTCCCGCGCGACCTCGCCGAGAAGTACGTCCGCGACGACCAGCGGCTGATGGCGACCGGCCAGGCGGTCGACACCGTCGAGGAGCACCATCTCCCCAACGGCCAAGTGTTGTACGTCCACGTCGTCAAGACGCCGGTCCACGACGCGCATGGCGCCATCGTCGGCGTGCAGGGGATCTTCTGGGACGTGACGGCCGAGGTGCTGGGCAACCAGGCGGTCGCCCAGTCCGAACGCCGCTACCGCCAGCTCACCGAGGCGACGATGGACGGCATCGTCGTCTTCGACGGGCACGGCGTCGTCACCATGTTCAACCCCGCCGCCGAGCGCATGTTCGGCCACCGCGCCGCCGACATCGTCGGGCAGTCGGTCGCCCTGGTGCTGCCCAACGAGTTCCCCCAGGTCGGCGAGATCGGCGTCACCCAGGCGCTGGAGGTGAAGCTCCTTTCGTTCCTCGGCCGGCCGCGCGAGTTCCAGGGGCGGCGCAGCGACGGCGCGGTCTTCCCCGCCGAGATGGTGCTGAGCGTGCTCGGCGAGAACAGCGCGACCGGCGAGGCCGACGCCCTGCGCGTGCTGGCGGCGATCCGCGACCTGACCGAGCGCAACAAGATGCGCGCCATTGTCACTCAGAACGAGAAGCTGGCCTCCATCGGCCTGCTGTCGGCCGGCGTCGCCCACGAGATCAACAACCCGCTGGCGTTCGTCGCCAACAACCTCGTCGTGCTCCAGCGCGACAGCAAGGGGCTGCTCGACGTGCTGGCGGCGTTCCAGGAATCGCTGCCGCTGCTGGAGAAAGCCGCGCCGGCGCTGCACGCGAAGATCGCCGCGCTCGCCGAGGAATCGGACCTCGCCTACACGCAGGAGAACCTGGGCCGGCTGATGGCGCGGACCCGCGACGGCATCGACCGCGTCACGCGCATCGTCCACAGCCTGCGCGGCATGGCCCGCACCGACTCGCCGAAGAAGCAGCCCGTGCGCGTGCCGGACCTCATCGACGGCAGCCTCGAAATTCTGAAGGGGCGCTTCAAAAGGCTCAACGTCGACGTGCAGCAGGACCACGACGCCGACCCGGTCGTCTGGGGAGCGCCGACGCAGCTCAGCCAGGTGGTGCTGAACCTGCTCGTCAACGCGTTCCAGGCGATCGAAAGCGCGAACCGCAGTGATGGAAAGTTGTCGATCCGCACCCAGGCCGTCGGCGACGACCTGCTGCTGGAGGTGCGCGACAACGGCGGCGGGGTCAGCGCGGCCGACCTGCCGAAGCTGTTCGACCCGTTCTTCACCACGAAGGACGTGGGCGAGGGGACCGGCCTGGGGCTGGCGATCACCCACAACATTATTAGCGCCCACGGCGGGCGCATCGAGGTGGAGAGCGATCCGGGGCGGGGCGCCTGCTTCCGGATCCATCTCCCACGCAAGGAACGAAAGGACCAGGCATGACTGCGACACGGAAGCACACGCTGCTGGTGGTGGACGACGAGGCCGACGTGGGGGACTCGGTGCACGACCTGCTGCGCCGCGAGTTCAAGGTGCTGAAGGCTCGCAACGCCGAGGAGGGGATGGCGCTGATGCGCAGCCACGAGGTGCACATCATCATGACCGACCAGCGCATGCCGAAGGTGTCGGGGGTGGAGCTGCTGGCGTCGATCCGGGCAGGGCACCCGCAGGCGGTGCGGATGCTGTTCACCGGCTTCGCCGACCTCGACTCGATCATCAACGCGATCAACCAGGGGCACATCTTCAAGTTTTTGAAGAAGCCGTGGCAGCCCGACGAGCTGGAGCAGGCGGTGCGCGAGGCGGCGGCGGAGTACGACCGCCTGGTGGAGACGGCCGAGGCGATGAGCCATCTGCGCAGCGAGATCCAGCACCTGCGCGACCGCGTCGCCAGCCTGGAGGGTGAAGTGTCGCGCCTGCACCCGCAGTGACGCGCACTGAGCGCGACGTTTAGCCGCGACGCGCAGCGGAGCGCGGGCGCCGCGCGGGGATGGGGAATGGATGCCTCATGACGCGCCGGCGAGCGCGAAGTTTAGCCGCGACGCGCAGCGGAGCGCGGGAACCACGCGGGGATGGGGATGGTTTCCTTGATGCGACGGCATCGAATCTGTCGAATCCTTTTCACGGGGCGGAGCTTCAGCATGTCGATCCGATTGCACCAGATCCTGATGCGGATCGCGTATCCGCTCGGCATGCTGGGTGGTTTCCTGAGCCTGCCGCTGGCCTTCTGGACCGTCGCCCGTTTCGTCGGCCTGCTCGCTCCGGAGCATACGGAAGCGGCAAGGATGACTGCCGTGCTCGTGAGCTTGGCGCTGTTCTTTCTGGTCGTGCCTGGCGGCGGGATGGTGGCGGTGATCCTGGCTGGGCGGTTCGTCCGGGCACGGTGTCCGCAGTGCGGTCGTCGGGCGGTGACCCTCGCGTTCGTCAGCGCGGATCGAGGCGTGTACGGATGCCACGGGTGCGGCTATCTCCATCCGGGTCCCGGCGGCGGTTGACGCCAGCGACGCGGCGAACCTGTCTTTGCACCGAAGGTGCTGCATAACGCAGACCAGGGTCGCGCAGCGCACCCTGGGAAGGAGGAGGCATTCAACGCTCTGCCCCAACGGGGCTGCATCGCCTTCCACGCTCGTGCGATGCAACGCCGTTGGCGCAGAAATCCCTCGGTGTGATGCTGACCCCAGGGTGCGCTGCGCGACCCTGGGCTTTGCGATGCAGCACCTTTGGTGCAAAACCGCTCGCAAATGCCAGGAATCGGTCGTCTTCGCTTGTTTGAATCTTGAGGACGCTCAACTAGAAAACACGGCGGGCTGACGCCGCGCCGCTCGCCTTGGGTCGCGGGAATCAATTCCGGTCGCGGCGAGGTTCCCGCGCTCCGCTGCGCGTCGCGGCTCAACTTGCCGGCGATGCCGTGGCTCATCGATGGTCAGCCCATCAGCGACTTCTCGAAGATGACGAGGTTGTCGCCGCGGTCGGGATCCCAGCGGATGCCGACGATGTCGTAGCCGAGGGCGATGGCGAGGTGGAGCATCGGGCGGTGCTGGTTGTGGCACTCGAAGCGGATGGCCTCGTAGCCGTTGTGCTTGGCCCAGCCGTGCACCGCGTCCATCAGCTGGCTGGCGATCTTCTGCCGGCGGAACTGAGGCAGCACGCCGTAGAACCAGCAGAAGAACACCGTCGGCTTCAGCTCGAAGCCGATGAAGAAGCCCGCCGGCTCGTTGTCCACGCGGGCCACCAGCATCAGCACGTTGTAGCGCCCCCGGAAGCGCAGGCGGAACGAGTCGGCGTCGCGGGCCGGGCGGAAGATCTGCGTGTACAGCATGCTGACCAGCGGCAGCTCGTCCGGCCCCACCAGGTCGATGATCGCGTCCGCCATGCGGCACCCCGCACCTTGTGCAAAACCCAGGGACGGCTGCCCCTGGGCTTTCATCACTTCTCTTTTCTCGGACGTGCGACACGTTCATCCAGGTTCGGGAAGCCGCCGAACCCGCTACCGTTCCGGCCTCCACAGCGAGGCGATGATCTCATTCCAGTGCGGCACGTTCCAGTTCGCGAAGCTCTCGGCTTCCTCCTCCGGGCCTTCCGCCTCGACCGGGTCCTGCGTCTCGTGGACCACCTCGTCCTGGCGCGACTCGTCGTGCTCGTCGTCCTCGTGGAAACCACGCGACACCGGCTCCGGTTCGCGGCGGCGGCGCGGCTCCTCGCGCTGCGGCTTCGGCTGCGGCTTGGCGGGCTGCGGAATTGTGGCCGGCGCCGCGACGGCCGGCTTCGGCGCCGGCGGCTTCAGCGCCGCCTGCGGCTGGTAGCTCGGCGTCGGCTCCTCCTCGGGCGCCAGCTCCACCTTCGCCCCGGGTGCGCCCGGTGCTCCGGGCGTTCCCGCTTCGCCCGGCTCCCCCTTGCGGCCGCGACGGCCTCGGCGACCTCGGCGGCGGCCTCGCTTGCGCTTCTCGCCCTGCTCCGCCGTCTCCCCTTCGACCGCTGCCTCCGCAGGGCCTTCCCCTTCGCCTTCGCCGTCGTCCTCAGCAGATGCCGCGGTCTCGACGGCGTCGGTCTCCTCGATGATCTCCTCGACGTACATGAAGCCCGGCGGGGCCGGCGGATAGTCCGGCTCCTGGGGGACTTCGACACGCTGCGGCGCCGGCTCAGGCCGACGGGCGGGTGGCGGCGCGGGCGGCGCGACCGGGGCCGCGACCGGCAGCTTCACCTGCGGCGCGACCGGCTCCGGGGCTTTCGCCTCGACCGGCTTCGGCGCGGGCGCTTTCACCTCCGGCTTCACCTCCACCTTCGCGGCGGGGGCGTCGCCGGGCAGGCCCAGCAGTTCCGAAAGCTCGTCCCAAGAATTGCGTTCCGACATGGATGGTTCGCTCACTTCCCAAGTTTCATCAGGCAAAAAACACGGCCCGCAGCGAGTCGAACAAACGCGCTCGCTGCGGGATGGAAATCGAAACGATCCCGACGGGGATCTCCCCGCGGGATCAATGGTCCTTGAAGCTGTCGCGCAGCGCGTCGCCGGCCCGGACGCGGACGGTCCACGCCTTCTCCTGGGGCTGGTCGAGGGCGTCGGTCCACGTCACGCGGACGCGGAAGCTGTAGTCGAAGCCGGTCTCCAGCGGCGGCGTGTTGAAGACGCGGAGGACGCCGGCCTGCTTCGTCAGTTCGCCGTCGAAGAAGAGCTTGGCGTCGGCCTGGGGCACCTGGATCTGGATGCTGGCGCGGGTCGGGTCCAGGGCGGCCGGCTTGGGGATCGGCTCGGCGGGGTTCGTCTCCGGGATCGGCTCGCGCGGCGTCTCGCGGACGGGGAGAGCCGGGTACAGCGACGGGCGCTTGCGCGGGGCGGGGTCGCCGGGGTTGGCGGTGTAGCCGTAGTTGTTGGAGGGGGCGTAGGAGGCGCCCGGAATGTAGGAGTGGGTGATGGGGCTGGGTCCGAAGTTGCCCAGCGGGATGTTGGTGGTGGTGTAGGTGACGGGGGGCATGTAGTCGAAGATGGGGTGGTAGGCGCCGCTGTTGTACGGCACGCCGACGCCGCCGAAGTTGTAGCTGCCGCCGCCGTACCCGTAGCCGCCGGTGTAGCCGTACCCGCTGTTGTAGCCGTAGCCGCCGGAGTAGACGGGGCGGTAGGCGCCGCCTCGTCCGAAGAACTGGGCGTGTGCGGAAGCCGGGGCGCAGGCCAGCGCGGCGAGGACGGCGATCCCGAGGAGGTTTTTCATGGCGTGTCACCGGAGGGACGAAGGGAGTGGGCAGGCCGCTGGACCGGCCACTCGCGAAGGCGTTTCTCCAAACCTCTATTATCGCCGAAACACGCCGTCCGCCGCAAGAGGGACGCTTGCGATTTCCGCACAATCTTCCTGTGCGGGTTCGCGGGGTTGTGACGCCGCGCCGCCGCTCCGATCTCCGAAGCGGCGCCTTCGGCCGCGCGGCGCGTGCCTGCCGCGAGGGTACAATGAGGTTGAACTGCGGACGGGCGCGGAATCGTTTACACAGCGCGTCGGCTTGCAGCCCGAGGAACGACTCATGGCCCTTCATCCTGATTCTCCCCGTGCAATGAAAATGACGCGGGCGCGTCGCGGGTTCTTCATCCATCTGGCGGCCTACGTCGCCGTGAACGTGCTGCTGGTCGGCGTCAACCTCGCCACCACCCCGGACCGGCTCTGGTTCCCGTGGCCCCTGGCCGGCTGGGGCCTCGGCGTGCTGGCGCACGGCGTCGCGGTCTACCTGTTCGCGGGCCACCGCGAGAAAGCGCGCGTACGCGCGTAGCGGCGCGGGCTAGTGCCACGTCGCCGATCTCGGAGAACGGGATCGCCGCGTGACGGCTTTGCCCACGTCGCAAACAAGAGAAATGATGAAAGCCCAGGGACAGCCGTCCCTGGGTCTGCACTTCCCAGGGACGGCTGTCCCTGGGCTTTCGATGCCTCAAATCAGGAAGCGGTTCTTTCCGTTTTCCTCAGCGATGCTGGCGGACTCCCCTTCTTTCGCTGCTGCGCGCCGTCTCTCCATTCACGCCACCTGCGTGCGCGTCCTTCCCCCGCGTCCCCGGATGATGCTGCACGTCGCTGCGGATTTGTGGTAATGTCGCGGCGGCGTTTCCCGGCTGGCACGAAGGAAGGACCGTCATGCGCTCCCCCGATGACATTCCCGAAGACCGCGCGCGCCTCGAATCGCTCGACGTGCTCCGCGCCCAGTTCGTGGAGCACCACGAGCACCTGCTCGCGTTCGTGCGCTGGCGCTCCTCCGCCGCGCTGGCCGCCCGGCGCGACCCGGAGGAGGTGCTGCACGACGCCTACCTGCGGGCGCACGACCGCTGGCGCAGCTTCGCGAAGTCCGGCATGGCGTTCCGCCCGTGGTTCATCCGCGTCCTCCGCGACACGCTTTTCGACGACCACGACTTCCAGGGCTGCCAGCGGCGCGACTACCGGCGCGAGGTCGCCTGCCCCGGCCGCTCGTCCGCGCAGTTCGGCATGGGCATCCAGAACCCGGCCACCTCGGCCAGCCTCGCCCTCGCCCGCAAGGAGCGGCGCGAGAAGATCGACCAGGTCCTGGGCACGCTGACCCCAAGACACCAGGAGATCATGGTGCTGATCCACTTCGGCGGGCTGAAAACGACCCAGGCGGCGGAGCTGCTGGGCATGACTGCCAGCGACGCCGGGGTGCTGCACTTCCGGGCGCGGGAGCAGTTCCGCGTCCACTGGATCGCCCGCTACGGGCTGGAAGCGATGGAAGCATGAGCGACGACGAAGCCGGATCCGCCGAATCCGCCGACCACGCCGACGACGAGATCGGCGAGGTGATGGGCCGATTCCTGGAGGACCTGGAAACCGCCGACGACCTGGAGCCGCTCGTGCGCCAGTACACTGCGGCGCACCCGCACCTGGAGGTCCACTTCCTCGAGCACGCGGCGATGCAGCGCATGCTGCGCTCGTCGCGCGACGAGGACGACGAGGAGAAGGACGGGCTGGCCGGCCTCGACCGGATCCCCGACTTCCGCATCGTCCGCTGGATCGCGTCGGGGGGCATGGGGGTCGTCTTCGAGGCGGTGCAGGTCTCGCTGGCCCGGCGGGTCGCGCTCAAGGTGCGGCACGGTCGCGCCGCGGCCGACCTGCGGGCGCGGTTCGTGCGCGAGCAGCAGACGCTGGCGCGGCTGCACCACACGCACATCGTGCC
Organism: Planctomycetia bacterium; assembly: GCA_043720335.1. Taxonomy (GTDB): domain Bacteria; phylum Planctomycetota; class Planctomycetia; order Gemmatales; family Gemmataceae; genus JAYSSW01. Next base: position 2,421 of record JAYSSW010000254.1, on the reverse strand, counting down.
GATCCACGTCTCCGACGAGGCGGAGGGGCTGCAGTACTTCGCGATGGCGTACATCGAGGGGGCGGCGCTGCACCACGTCGCGCAGGCGGCGCGGAGCCACCTGCGCGGGTCCGCCGAGCCGCTGCCGCCGCTGCGCGAGCTGGTCCGGCGCCTACGCACGCAGCCGGGCGAGGCCGCCGCCGAGGAGCCGGCGCGCCCCTGCTCGCTGCCGCTGGAGTACTTCGAGTCGGTCGCGGCGACGCTGGCGGACGCGGCGGAGGCGCTCGACTTCGCGCACCGCGCCGACGTGGTCCACCGCGACGTCAAGCCGTCCAACCTGATGCTCGACGAAGCCGGGCACTGCTGGATCATCGACTTCGGCCTGGCCCACTGCGTCGGCGGCGCGGAAGACGGCGGGGCGGATCCTTCCGCGCCTTCCTCGCCTTCCGCGCAGCTCGCCGCGATGACGCTCGGCCCGGTGGGGACCGCCGAGTACATGGCGCCGGAGCAGCACCGCCGCGCCTACGACGGCGCGCCCGCCGACGCGCGCTCCGACGTGTGGGGCCTGGGCGCGACCCTGTACGAGATGCTGACGCTGCGGCGCCCGTTCCAGGGGGACCGCTACGAGGAGGTCAAGCGGCAGGTGCTGCACAACGAGCCGGCGCCAGCGCGGTCGCTGGTCCGCAACGCGCCGGCCGACCTCGTCGAGATCTGCCGCAAGGCGATGCGCAAGGACATGGCCGATCGCTACGCGACGGCGGGCGAACTGGCGGCGGACCTGCGCCGCTGGCTGCGCGGCGAGCCGACCACCGCCCGCCCGGCGCGCTTCGCCCGCACCGTGTGGATGGCGGCCTGCCGCAACCCCGGCTGGGCGTTCGCCCTTGTCGCCGCGCTTCTCGCACTGAGCGCGAGTGCGGTTTCCGTCCTCGTCCACCAGCGTGGCGAGACGCGCCAGGCCGAGCTGCGCGCCGAGGCGGCCGAGGAGAGGCAGCGCGAGCAGCTCCGCAAGACCCAGCTCCAGAGCCGCGAATCGCTCATGCACCAGGTGCAGAACCTCCAGCTGGCGCGGCTGGCCAACGGCTGGTCCGACGCCGAATGGGAGCTGATCCGCCAGGCGGCCGACCTCCAGCGCGACGACCGCCTGCGCGACCTCGCCGCCTCGACGCTGCTCGGCCTCGACGCCCGGCTCGCCAAGCGGTTCGCCCTCCCCGCGTCGTCGGTCGCGTTCGACGCCGCCGGCCAGCGCCTGCTCCTCGGCGGCCAGGACGCCGGCGGAGCCGCGCCGGCGCGACCGGCGCTCCTCTGGGGCGGCGCTGGGTCCGAGCAGGAATCATCGTCCACGCTGCCAGGCCAAGGCCCCGTCGCCTTCGACGAAGCGGGCACCCCGCTGCAGCTCGCACACGACGCCACTCGCCGCGCGGTCGTCCTGTGGGACGTGGCGAAGAACCGCCCCGTGCGCGAATTCCCGCTTCCTGAAGCAGCGGACGACAAGCAGGCGCCGCTGCTCGCGCTGTCGGCGAAGGCGGCGCATGTCGCCGTGTCGCGGGGCGGGCGAACGCTCCTCTGGGACGTGGCCAGCGGCGAGGTCGTCGCGAAGTTCGGCCATCCGAGCGACGCCGTCGCGTTCTCGGCGTCGGGCGATCTGGTGGCGCTGGCCGACCCGCAGCGTCGCAGGCTGGTCGTCTGGTCGCTGGGGCAGAGGAAGACGGTCGCCGAGCTGCACGCGGGGAACCTGCCGACGCGGAGCCTGGCGTTCGGCCGCACGGCGCGGAGGCCCGACACGCCGCAGCCGCCGCGGCTGGCCGAGTGCCTGGCGTCGGGCGACGCGGGGGGGACGATCACCGTCTGGAACCTGGAAGCGCGCATGCCGGCGACGATCTGCCGAGGCTCGCCGCGCGAGGTCCTGGCGCTGGCGTTCAGCCCCGACGGCACGCTGCTGGCCTCGGCGGGGCGCGAGGAGGGGCAGCTGTGGGACGTGGCGAGCGGCCGGCCCAGGCTGAAGCTGTCGGACCCCAAGGGCATGGACTACATGACCGGCCTGGCCTTCTCGCCCGATGGCCGCCTCCTCGCGGTCAGCAGCGAAGGCTCCGCCGCCTACGCGCCCGGCGTGACGGTGTGGGAGCTGGCCTCGCAGCGCGGCATGCGCAGGCTGTCCGGGCTGTCGGGGCTGATCGACACGGTCGTCGTCTCGCCCGATGGCAGGCGCCTCGCCGCGCTGGCGCAGAACTGGGAAGTCGGCGTGTGGGATCTCCACACTGGGCATCTGCACGCGGTGCTCGAAGCGCCGCACGGGGCTTACTCCGACAACGCCGGCCTCGCCTTCAGCCCCGACGGCAAGCAGCTGGCGTTCGCCGCCAGCTCGACCAGCGCCGGCGAAGCGAGGCTCTGGGACGCCGACACCGGCGCGGAGCTGCACCGCTGGAAGCTCCCCCCCGGCCTGCA
>JAYSSW010000253.1:0-2108 GCA_043720335.1 Planctomycetia bacterium | reverse complement strand
TGCCCCACGTCGAGCCTTCGTCTCATTCCTTGGCGCGCAGGGTACAATCATAAGCCACGACGGGCAAAAAAGAGGCCAACCGCTCCTTGTCCGTCGTGGCTCCTTTTGGGCGAGCCTGGCGCCACTCACCGCTTGCTTGACGGCGTGCCGACCAGGATCACGCGCACGTCCATGACGTTGGTCTGCGTCAGGCCCGTCTTCAACAAATCACTGGTCGCTTCGAAGAACGGGTAGGCGTCGTGGCGGTCCAACGACTGCTGCGGGTCGAGGCCGAGCTTCGCGGCCTTCTCCAAGGTCGTCGAATCGGCGACGGCGCCGGCGGCGTCGGTGGGGCCATCCTCGCCGTCAGTGCCGCCGCTGAGGATCACCACGTCATTGCGGCGGCCAAGCGCGAGCAGGGCGGCCAGCGTGAACTCCTGGTTGCGGCCCCCCTTCCCCGCATCACTTCCGAGCGTCACCGTCGTTTCGCCGCCGACCAGCAGACACACCGGCGGCCGCATCGGCACGTTCTGCGCGCGGATGCTGCGGGCGATGGCCATGATCGTCGGCGCGACGTGCTTCGTCTCACCTTCGACATACGAACCCAAATTCAAGACGTGATAGCCGAGCCGATGCGCTTCCACTTCTGCCGCTGCGAGCGCCTTGATGTTGCTGGCCAGAACGCGGTTCTGCACCTGCATCGGCAGGGTCTTCGGCGTTTCGGGATAGACGCCGTTCGCCCCCTGGTGCAGCCGTTCGCGAACGGCGGCGGGGGCTTCGTCGTAGACGCCGTGCCGTTTCAGCACGTCGAGCGCGTCGGCGAACGTCGTCGGATCGGGCGAAGTCGGGCCGGACGCGATCACGTCGAGCGAGTCGCCGACCACGTCGGAGATAATCAGGCTCACCATCGCCCGCCCGGTGAACGCCTGGGCGAGCCGGCCCCCCTTGATCGCGCTGAGGTGCTTGCGGACGGCGTTCATTTCGTGGATCGTCGCGCCGCAGCGGTGCAGCAGCTTCGTGACCGCCTGCTTGTCTTCGAGCGTGACGCCCGCCGCCGGCGCCGGCAGCAGCGCCGAACCGCCACCTGACAGCAGGCAGAGCGCGACGTCGTCCGGCCCCGCGCTGGCGGCGAGCTTCAGCATCTCGGCCGCCCCGGCGACGCCTTCAGCCGTCGGATGATTGCTGCCATCGGGCCGGGCGGCGTGCAGGCGGATCTTCTGCAAGCGCCGCACCGTGCCAGCGGGGACGTTGACGATCCCTTCGACGCGGTCGAGATGCTTCGGCATCGCCGTCTCGACGGCCAGCGCCATCGCCGCCCCCGCCTTGCCGGCGCCGAGCACGAGGATGCGCTTGGCGGTGCGGAGCTGCGGCTCCAGTTCGACGAGCGCCTGCTTCACCAGCGGGCCGGGCTTGGCCGCCTCCACCGCCGCCGTCCAGATCGCCTTGGCGTCGTCGCGCAGACTCATCGGCAATTCCCTTCGTCTCGTCGTTCCGCAGTAGACGTTTAGCCGTTCGCCTACGGCGAACGCGGACATGACCCCGTGCGGTGATTCAACATCGCAGTCGTGCGTCGCGCCCACGTTCGCCGTAGGCGAACGGCTAAACGTGCACGTTTCGCGCAACTTGTTGCTTGTTTCCCGACATGCCACCCGTTAGAATTCAGAACTTCCTGAAAGGTGTAAAAACCATGAAAACGAAGGCGCTCGCCCAGCTGCTCGAAAAGGTCGAGGACCAGTTCGTCGACCTGTGGAACAACATGGCCGACCTGTGGGGCATCAGCCCCACGATGGCCCGCATCCACGGCCTACTCTACATCTCCGGGGCGGCCCTGTCGATGGACGACATCATGGCCCGCCTCGGCATCTCGCGCGGCAACGTGAGCATGAACCTCAGCAAGCTCGGCGAGTGGGGCCTGGTCCGCCGCGTCCACAAACGCGGCGACCGCAAGGAGTATTTCGAATCACTGAGCGACGTGTGGGAGATGTTCATGCTGGTGGCCAACCAGCGCAAGCGCCGCGAGATCGACCCGATCCTGAACACGCTGCGCCGCTGCCGTGACGAACTTGCCCCCGAAACGCTCGGCCCCGACGCCGCTGAGGAGGCGACGCAGCAGCGCTTCGGCCGTGTCA
>JAYSSW010000252.1:0-2110 GCA_043720335.1 Planctomycetia bacterium | reverse complement strand
GGACGGCAGGCACACCAGGAACATGCTCGGCGCCAACCCCGGCGCCCTCGCGCTCGACTTCATGAAGATGCTCCCTCCCGCCGAGCAGAAGCGCATCTTCCGCGAGGCCTACAGCCAGGCCGAGAAGTTCGGCAACCTCCGCTTCGACCGCGTCGCCTTCGCCTTCGTCGAGGACGAGAAGGCGCCCAAAGAGAAGTCGAAGATCTTCCTCCGTTTCACCGGCAAGGCGAACGTGCAGCGCGTGCTCGAACTCATCAAGGCCACGGGCGAGTCGTTCGACATCGCCGAGAAGAAGGACGGCCAGGGCACGCCGTACATGGAGCTGTCGCGCAAGGAGCGGGCGCCGATCCTGATGGTGTTCGGCGATTCCGAACTGGTGATGACGGGATACATGAAGGAAAGCGCCGACCACCAGGAGCTGGCCAGGGAAGTCCTCGCGGCCCGCGCCGGCAAGCAGCCCGACGCGAGCAAGGGAGCGCTGAAGGAAGCGCTGGCGAAGGTTCCCGCGAAGGCGTGCGCCTTCATGGTCGGCACGCTGCCGGAGGAGTTCCGCCGCGACTCCCAGCGCGGCTTCGGCGAAATGCCGAGCAAGGTGCAGGCGTCGATCGAGCAGCTGCCGACCGGCCTCGACATCAATCTGGAGGGGGTGATGGCGAAGGGCGCCGACTCCGGCATGCTGGTCGAGATCGTGTCGAAGGGGCGCCAGCAGGCCGTCGAGGGGATGAAACAGCTTCAGAACGCGGGGCAGCTTCCGCCCGGCTTCCCGGCGCTGCCCTTCCAGTCGATGTCGAACGTGCTGGAGAGCATGCAGATCAACGGCAAAGGCCCGAACGTGCAGCTGCGCATGTTGGTGCCGAACGACGTGGTGCAGGTGCTGCCGATATCGATCGGCTTCTTCGGCATGGCCGCCCGCCCGCTGGCTCCGCCTCCGCCGGCGAAGGTCGAGGTCAAGGATCTCGAAGAGAAGAAGAAGAAGTGACGGATCGACAATCGCGAGGAACTCGGTTGCTGCCAGGGTTCCTCGCGATTTGCACGCTCCAGCTCGTTGACGATGCCTGCGTCGCCTGTAGCCTTTCTGCATGAAAAAGAACCATCAGCAGAAGTTCCTCCACAAGATCAGCCACAAGCGGATCGATCCGCCCGCCTTGACCGGGCAGACGACGCTCCCCCAGCTCGTGGAGGACGCGTTCCTGTCGTACAACGCCGGCCGCATGCGCGAGGCGTGCCGGCTGTTCACGTCGAAGATGCTTGAGGACAATGTCACGGTCGGCATGTCGCTCAGCGGCGCGCTCACGCCCGCAGGCGTCGGCATGTCGTGCCTGGTGCCTCTCCTAGAAGCCGGCTTCATCGACTGGATCATCAGCACCGGCGCCAACATCTACCACGACACGCACTTCGCGCTCGGCATGGACATGCACCAGTCGCGGCCCGGCCTCGACGACCTGGAGCTGCGCAAGCACCAGGTCATCCGCATCTACGACATCGTCTTCGACTACGAGAACCTGCTTGGCACCGACCGCTTCTACCGCAAGCTGTGCCGGGGCGAAGCGTTCCAGCGCAGCATGGGGACTGCCGAGTTCCACCACCTCGTTGGCAAGTATTTGGCCGCGATGGAGGACGAGCAGGGCGGGCGGCATCGCAGTTTTTTGGCCGCGGCGCACCGCTGCGGCGTGCCGGTCTTCACGTCGTCGCCGGGCGACAGCTCGATCGGCATGAACTTGGCCGCTCTGCAACTGGAAGGTTCGCAGCTCCGCATCGACCCGCTGCGCGACGTGAACCAGTCGGCCGCCATCGTGTGGGAAGCGAAGAAGAAGAAGGGCCGCAGCGGCGTGTTCATCGTCGGCGGCGGCTCGCCGAAGAACTTCATTCTGCAGACGGAGCCACAGATCCAGGAGGTGCTGGGCCTCGACGAAGCCGGGCACGACTACTTCCTGCAAGTGACCGACGCCCGCCCCGACACGGGTGGCTTGAGCGGCGCGACGCCGGCCGAGGCGATGACGTGGGGCAAGGTCGATCCCGACCAGTTGCCCGACACGTTGACGTGCTACCTCGATTCGACGGTGTTCCTGCCGATCTTGACGGTGTATTCGCTGGCGTCGCACGCCCCGCG
>JAYSSW010000251.1:0-4601 GCA_043720335.1 Planctomycetia bacterium | reverse complement strand
GCAAGATCGAGAACATGGAGGAGCGGCTGCAGAAGACGCGCGAGCTGGCCCAGGAGGCCCGCGAGGTCCAGCAGGAGCTGGAGAAGAAGTCGCGCGAGCTGGCCCGGCTCAACGAGCAGCGCGCCGCCGAGGAGCTGAACAAGGCCGCCGACGACCTCGACAAGATCGCCCATAAGCTGGAGATGGGCGAGTTTCCGCCCGAGGAGCAGCCCAAGCAGGCGCAGGAGGAGATCAAGCAGGCCCAGCAGAAACTGCAGGAGGCGCAGGACGAGCTGGCCCGCGAGCAGCTGCTGAAGATCGCTGACAAGCTCGAAGGGCTGAAGGAACGGCAGAAGACCGCGGTGGAGCGCAGCGAGGAACTGAACGAGAAGGTGCTTCGCAAGAAGACCTGGACCGCCGGGCTGCTCGAAACCCTGTCGGGCGACGCGTCGGTGCAGAAGGGGCTGAGCGAGGAGGCGAAGTCGCTGACCGAGAAGATCAAGGAGGCGAAGGTCTTCGAGCACATCCTCAGCCGCGCCGCCGAGTCGATGAGCCTCGCCGCCGACGCCATGAAGGAGCGCGAGGAGGTCGGCAAGAACCGCCAGTTCGACCTCGCCGCCGGGCAGGCGATGGACGACGACGAGGTGACCGACGAGAAGGAACGCCACCGCGACACGCTGCGCCACCAGAAGCTCGCGCTCGGGCGCATCGACCGCATCCTCGACGCGCTGAAGCAGGATCTGGCCCAGAACCGCCCCAAGCGCAAGCCGAAGAACAACGAGGAGAAGAAGGGCGCCCCCGAGGAGAAGAAGGGGGACGAGGCCGGCCCGAAGGGTCGCCCCGGCGACGGCATCCCGCCGGTTGCGCAGCTCAAGGCGCTGCGGGCCGAGCAGATGGACGTCAACGAACGCACCCGCGAGTTCGCCGAGCGCCACCCGAACCAGGCCGAGCTGAACGCCGCCCAGCAGAAGGAACTTCAACAGATCCAGACGGACCAGTCGCAGATCCACGAGCTGTTCCGCCGCATCATCGCCCCCGCCGAGAAAAAAGGAGAAGAGCCGTGATCCGCGTGCTTTCGCTGGTAGCTTTGTTCGCCCTGGTCGGTTTCAGCTTCGTGCTGGCCGGCGACGACGAGCCGCGCCTCGCCAAGCGCAAGGACGTCGGCGCCAAGAAGGACGTTGACGGCAAGAAGGAGGCGTCCAAGAAGGACGACGAGCCAAAGCTGTCCAAGAAGGACGGCGCCAAGAAGGACGATCCGAAGGACGAGGAGAAAGTCGATCCCAAGGACGAGGAGAAGGTCGATCCCAAGAAGGCGGCCGAGGACCTCAAGAAGCTCATCGAGCGCATCGACACGAACCTGGAGGACGTCGACGGCCGGCTCGTGAAGAAGGATCCGGGCACCGACACGCGGAAGAAGCAGGGGCAGATCGTCAAGGATCTCGACGAACTCATCAAGCAGCAGCAGGACAACGAGGACAACAACTCCGGCGGAGGCGGCGCCGGCGACCCGAGCGGCGGCGAGTGCAAGAACCCCGGCGGCGGCGGCGCGGGCCAGCAGGGCAGCCCCAAGAACAACCAGGGGGGCGGCCAGGGCCAGCAGCAGAACCAGGGGAACGCCAAGAACCAGCCCAACCCCATGCAGAACAACCAGCCCAACCCGATGCCGCAGAACGCCAAGGACCAGCCGATGCCGAAGAACCAGCCCGGCCAGGAGAAGAAGGACGACCAGACCGGCAAGGGCGACCCCAAGGAAGGCAAGAAGGACGACCAGACCGGCAAGGGCGACCCCAAGGAGCAGAAGAAGGACGACAAGCTCAGCAAGGGCGATCCGAAGGAAGGCAAGAACAGGAAGGATCCCAAGGACGGAGACAAGAAGGACCAGACCGCCAAGGAAGGGGACGGCAAGGAAAAGAAGGGGAACGGCTCCGGCGTCGGCGACACCGACAAGAAGGAAAAGAACACCATCGCCGACCTCAACCGCACCGACATCTGGGGCCATCTCTCCGAGAAGCGCCGCCAGGAGATGGACACCTTCTCCCGCGAGCGCTTCATGCCGCGCTACGAGAACCTGCTGCGCCAGTACTACAGCACCATCGCCGAGCAGAGCCGGCGCAAGGACGGAGAATAGACCATGCTTTCCCGCAAGCGATTCCTCGTCCGCGCTGGCACGTTCCTGGGCGCCGTCGCGGTGCTGTTGAGCATGCACCCCGCCGCTGCCGCCCAGGACGGCGCCCAGGCCCGCGGCATGATCACCCCCGCGACCCAGCAGGCCATCGACAGCAGCCTCGCCTACCTCGCCCAGAACCAGAACGCCGACGGTTCGTTCGGCACCGGCCAGTATCAGAGCAACGTCGCGGTCACCAGCCTCGCCGGCCTCGCGTTCATGTCGGGCGGCCACCAGCCCGGACGGGGCCGCTACGGCGAGAACGTCACCAAGGCGGTCCAGTTCATCCTCAGCTGCGAATCGAACCCGCCCGGCTTCCTCGTCAGCCAGCGCTCCCCGACCCACGGCCCCATGTACGGCCACGGCTTCGCCACGCTGTTCCTCGCCGAGGTCTACGGCATGGTCCAGGACAAGGAGCTGCGCGACAAGCTGCGCGGCTGCCTCGGCCGCTCGGTGAAGCTCATCATCAACTCGCAGAACAGCGAAGGGGGCTGGCGCTACCGCCCCGCCCCGCAGGACGCCGACCTGTCGGTGACCATCTGCCAGATCATGGCGCTGAGGGCCGCGCGCAACGCCGGCATCTCCGTGCCGAAGTCGGTCGCTGACAAATGCACCCAGTACGTCAAAGACTGTCAGGACCTGCGCGGCGCCGGCGGCTTCCGCTACCAGCGCCACGGCGGACAGGCCGGTTTCGCCCGCACCGCCGCCGGCGTCGTCGCCCTCTACAGCGCCGGCATCTACGAAGGCCCGGAGGTCAACAAGGGGCTGGAGTACCTCAAGAAGTTCCGCCCCGGCGCCAACGGCGGCGGCGGCTTCCTTCAGAACGCCGAGATGCAGCAGCACTACCACTACGGCCACTACTACGCGGTCCAGGCGATGTGGATCGCAGGCGGCGAGTACTGGCGCGAGTGGTTCCCCGCCATCCGCGACGAACTGCTCCGCTCGCGTCAGGGCAACGGTTGCTGGCAGTCGAACGCCCAGTGCCCGCACTACTGCACCGCCATGTCGCTCATCATCCTCCAGGTCCCCAACAACTACCTGCCGATCCTCCAGCGATGACGAACCGAGCTGAAGAGTCCCCGTTGGAAAGCCCAGGGACAGCGGTCCCTGGGTATCAAATCCCCAGGGACCGCTGTCCCTGGGCTTTCGGTCGCTTCCTTTCAACTCACAAGCGACTGCATCCTTCTAGCGCTTCGTTGCGCCTCGCGCTGCTCGTCCTGCTCCTGTCCGCCCATGCCGCCGTCGCCCAGGAGCCGCCACGCTTCGTGGCGCGGACCATCGATGGTCCCCTTCCTGCTGCGCGCATCGTCGGGTTCGGCGATGATGGCGTGCTGCATCTCGATTCGGGCGTGAAGATCGCGCTGGCCGACTTCGTCGAGCTGCGCCAGACGGGCCGCAAGGTTCCCGCGCCGCCCGCGCCGCCGTTCGTGGTGATGACCACGGGCGACCGCTTCCCGATCGACCCGGCGCACGGCCTCAAGGTGGTGGACGGCAGGCTGCACGCGAAGCTGTCGAGGCCGCTCCAGTCGGCCAAGGAGAAGCCGGCGAACCTGTTCCTGCCCCATGTCGCCCAGGTTTTCTGGATGTCCCCCGAGGGCGACGACGACGCGGCTCCCGTCCAAACTTCCCGCAAGCAAGACGTCGTTTTCCTGCGCGGCGGCGACCGGCTTGAAGGACGGCTGACCAGCCTCGACCCCGCGAAAGGCGCGACGATCGTTGACGACAAGCGGACGCTGACGCCGGCCTGGGAGCAGTTCGCCGGCGTGGCGTTCAGCCTCGAACGGCAGGCGAAGGTGCGCGCGAAGAAGGCGCACCTGCTCGCGGTCACGTCGGACGGCGCCCGCGTCCACTTCGCGCAGCTCCGCCTCGACGCGAAGCAGAAAACCTGGGCCGGCAAGACGCTGTTCGGGCTGCCGCTGGAGCTGCCGCTGGAAGGCGTCGTCTCGCTGCAGTCGATCGGGGGGCGAGCGGTCCCTTTGTCGGAGCTGGTCGCGGCGAGGCAGGAGCAGACGCCGTACCTCGGCGTCGTTTGGCCGACGCGGCTCGACGCCAGCGCGTCGGGCAGGCCGATGCGGCTGGCGGGCGATTGGCACGACCGAGGTGTTGGCATGCACACCCAGTCACTCGCCGCCTACAAGCTCGACGGCAAGTTCGCCTGGTTCGAAGCCGCCGTCGGCATGGACGACGCTGGCTCGCCACGCAGCCGGGCGAAGGCGGCGCTGCTCATCGACGGCAAGCGGCACGATCTGAACGCAGGGAAGGAAATGCGCGTCGGCGATCCGACCATCGACGTGCGCCTCGACGTGCGCGGCGCCAAGGAGCTGGTCCTCGTCGTCGAGTTCGGCAGCTTCGGCGACGTGCGCGCGGACGTGGACTGGGGCAGCGCCCGCCTGTTGAAAGCCGAATGAAAGACAGGTTGTGGGGCAAGCCGCAAGCTCGGCGGCTTGCCCCACAAAAG
>JAYSSW010000250.1:0-4602 GCA_043720335.1 Planctomycetia bacterium | reverse complement strand
GAAGACGCTGCTGGCGAAGAGCCTCGCCAAGTTCATGTTCGGCGACGAAAACTCCCTCGTGCAGCTCGACATGAGCGAGTACATGGAGAAGCACAACGTGTCCCGGTTGGTCGGGGCACCCCCCGGCTACATCGGGTACGAAGAGGGCGGCCAGCTGACGGAGAAGATCCGCCGCAAGCCGTACAGCGTGGTGCTCCTCGACGAGATCGAGAAGGCCCACCCGGACGTCTGGAACATGCTCCTCCAGATCATGGAGGAGGGCCGCCTGACCGACAACGTCGGCCGCATCGTGGACTTCAAGAACGCCATCCTCATCATGACGACGAACGTCGGCGCCGACACGATCATCACCCCGGACGACCTGAGCAGCGTGTTCACCAAGCACCTGGAGCGGACGGGCGAGGTGAAGTATCAGGACATGAAGAAGCGGTTGCTGGAACAGATGGGCAAGGTCTTCCGCCCCGAGTTCCTCAACCGCCTCGACGACACGATCGTGTTCCGGTCGCTCAACGACGACGACCTCAAGAACATCATCGACATCGAGCTGGAGAAGGTGATGGGCCGCCTCAAGGAGAAGGGGCTGACCATGGTCCTGACCCCCGAGGCCAAGGCGTTCGTCATCAAGAAGGGGACCAACAAGGAGTTCGGCGCCCGCCCGCTGCGCCGCGCCATCGAGAACCAGATCGAGGACCCCATCGCCGAGAAGCTGCTCATGGGCGACTTCGAGGGCAAGAGCCTCATCACTGTCCGCCTCGAAACCAAGGAAGGCGAGGAGGAGAAGCTCGTCTTCGACGCCGGCGGCGCCGTCGCCCCGAATCTCGAGGAGGCGATCACCGCCGCCCCGTAAGTGATGCAGCAACGATGAACGCGAAAGCCGGACTCTTGAAGAGTCCGGCTTTTTTTGCGCAATGCGAAATGATGAAAGCCCAGGGACCGCCGTCCCTGGGAATGCGCTGCCCAGGGACGCCGTCCCTGGGCTTTCGGCGAGCGGAGCATATTCCCGACACGCCTGGGGCGCATCGCTTGGTGTGCTAGGATTCATGCGCACACGGGCGGCGGGCGTGCCTGCGTGGTTGACACGAGGGCGGCGATCGCCCATCATCGGCGGAATCTTTTGTCCTGGAGGCTGCTCCCCTTGGCCGAAACCCCTCTCCGCGTCCTGATGGTCGAGGACGGCACGGCGGAAGCGTCGCTGCTGCGCGAGCTGCGGCTTGCCGGCTTCGTCCCGGAAGCGGTGCGCGCGGAGACCGAGGCGGAGTTCCGCGCGGGGCTGGCGGCCGCGCCGGACGTCGTGCTGTGCGACCATGAGCTGCCCCGGTTCGGCGCCCTGCGGGCGCTGGCGCTGCTGCGCGAGGCGGGATCGGCCGTTCCGCTGCTGGTCGTGTCAGGCCCGGTCGGCGAGGAGGCGGCGGTCGACGCGGTGAAACAGGGGGCGGCGGACTTCGTGCGCAAGGACCGGCTCGGCCGGCTCGGCCCGGCGGTGAGGGAGGCGATCTCCTGGCGGAAGCGCCAGGAGCAGGAAAGCAGGCTCCAGCAGGCCCTGCGCGACCGCGAAGCGCAGCACCGGGCGCAGGCCGAAAGCATCCCGCAGATCGTCTGGACGGCGACGCCGGACGGGAGCATCGACTACGTCAACCAGCGCGGCCTGGACTACAGCGGCTCGACGCTTGAGGCCCTGGCCGGCCCCGGCTGGCTGGAGAAAATCCACCCCGACGACCGGGCGCACACGATGGCGCAGTGGGGCGAGGTGCTGCGCAGCGGCGAGCCGCACGACATGGAGTTCCGCCTGCTCCGCAGCGACGGGGAGTACCGCTGGCACATCACCAGGCAGGCGCCGGTCCGCGACGCGGGGGGCGCGGTGCTGCGCTGGTTCGGGACCTGCACCGACGTGCACGGCCAGAAACGCGACGAGGCGGCGCTGCGCGACAGCGAGGAGCGGTTCCGGCGGATGGCCGACGCCTCCCCGGTGTTCATCTGGATCGCCGGCGTCGACCGCCGCTTCGCCTGGATCAACCGCAGCTGGCTGGAGTTCACCGGCCGCAGCCTGGAGGACGCGGTCGAAAGAGGCTGGGACGGAAGCGTCCACCCCGGCGACCGCGCCGCCGCCCTGGGCGCCTTCCGTCTGGCCTTCGAGGTCCGCGCCCGCTACCGCGTCGAGTACCGGCTGCGCCGCAACGACGGCGAGTACCGCTGGGTCATCGACACCGGCGTGCCGACCTTCGGCGCGGCGGACGAGTTCACCGGCTACGTCGGGTCCGCCCAGGACATCACCGAGCGGCGCCAGGCGGAGGAGGAGCTGCGCCGCGCCAACGAGCTGCTCAGCGCGGTCACCGACAACGCCACCGACGCCATCTTCGTGAAGGACCGGCGCGGCCGCTACCTGCTGTTCAACCCGGCCGCGGCGCGGTTCGTGCAGCGTCCGGCGTCGCAGGTGCTGGGGCGGGACGACGCGGCGCTGTTCGACGCCGACAGCGCCCGCGCGGTGATGGAGCGCGACCAGGCGGTGATGGCGGCGGGGCGGTCCGACACCGCCGAGGAGACGCTGACGGCGGCGGGCGTGACCCGCGTCTACCAGGCGACCAAGGCCCCGTACCGCAACGCCGCCGGGAAGGTGGTCGGCATCATCGGCATCTCGCGCGACGTCACCGACCGCAAGCGCGCCGAGGAGGCCCTGCTGCTGCGCGACCGCGCCATCCAGTCCATCTCGGAAGGGATCCTCATCACCGACCCCAACCTCCCCGACAACCCGGTCGTCTACGTCAACCGCGGCTTCGAGCGCCTGACCGGCTATTCGGCGGGGGACGTGCTCGGCCGCAACTGCCGCTTCCTCCAAGGCCCCGACACCGACCCCGTCGAGATCGCCCGCATGCGCGACGCCGTCCGGTCGCGCAGCTCCTGCTCCCTGGAGCTGCGCAACTACCGCAAGGACGGCACGCCGTTCTGGAACGCCCTGCGCTTCGACCCGATCTTCGACAGCACGGGCCGCGCGACCCACTTCGTCGGCGTGCAGTCGGACGTGACCGAGCGGCGCGCCCTCGAACAGCAGTACCAGCAGTCGCAGAAGATGGAGGCCTTCGGGCAGCTCGCCGGCGGCGTCGCCCACTACTTCAACAACCTGCTGACCGTCATCAACGGGTTCGGCGAGATCCTGATGGCCGAGATCCCCGCCGACGACGCGCGGCGCGGTCCCGTCACGGAGATCGTCAAGGCCGGCGAGCGCGCCGCCGCTCTCACCGCCCAGCTGCTCGCGTTCAGCCGCCGGACCATCGTCGAGCCGAGGATCCTCGACCTGAACCAGATCGTCGACAACCTCGGCGAGATGCTGAGGCGGCTGATCGGCGCGGACGTCGTCTTCGCCACGCTGCTGTCCCCCCGGCTGGGCCGCGTGAAGCTCGACGCCGGGCAGGTCGAGCAGGTCGTCATGAACCTGGCGGTCAACGCCCGCGACGCGATGCCCCGGGGAGGCCGGCTGACCATCGAGACGAGGGACGTGGAGCTGAGTCCCGAGGAGGCGGCGCAGCGCCCGGGCAGCTCGCCGGGCCGGCACGTGCTGCTGGTGGTCTCCGACACCGGCGACGGCATGGACGACGCGGTGATAAGCCGCATCTTCGAGCCGTTCTTCACCACCAAGCCGGCGGGCAAGGGGACCGGGCTGGGCCTGGCCACCGTCTACGGCATCGTCAAGGCGGCGGGGGGGCACCTGCGCGTCCACAGCGAGGTCGGCCGGGGCAGTGTCTTCGAGGTGCTGCTGCCCGTCGCCCTCGACGCGCCGGTCGTGCACGCCGCGCCCAGCTCCCCGGCCGCGCCGCGCGGCGCCGAGACCTTGCTCCTGGTCGAGGACGAGGCGGCGATCCGCAAGCTCGCGCGCATCGCCCTCGCCGGCCAGGGCTACCACGTCCTCGAAGCCGACGGAGGCGCCGCAGCCCTCGCCGCCGCGCGGAGCCACCCCGGCGCCATCGACCTGCTCGTCACCGACGTCGTCATGCCCGGCATGGGCGGCCGCGAGCTGGCAGACGCCTTCCGCGCGGTCCGGCCCGAAACGCCCGTCCTCTACATGAGCGGGCACACCGACGACGAGCTGGTCCGCCGCGGCGTCACCAACGCGACCGACGCCTTCCTCCAGAAGCCGTACACCCTGCTCGCCCTGGCCCGCAAGGTCCGCGACGTCCTCGACGCCGCGAAGTAGCGGGGGTCTCCGTTTCGTGGTCGGAAGGGTAGAATCCAGGAGTCGCCCCGAATCCGATACGCCCCAGGATGCCGATCATGAGAAACAGCATCGACGTGACCGGACTGGCCCCCGAAGCGGTTCGCGCCGTGGAAGCCCTCGTCGCGGCGCTTCGCGACAAGCCGGCCTCCGCGAATCCTTCCGCCTCGGTGTTCGACCTGTTCGGCAAAGCCCCGGTCCTCCGCGCCGCGGACGACATCGCGGCGCAGCTCCACGAGGAGCGTGAGGCATGGGGCGAGCCATGATCTACACGGACGCCAACGTCGTCATCCGCCTCGTCGAAGGCGACGCGAGAACGCGCGCTCCCCTGGAAGCAAGGACGCTTGCTCCCCTCTCCCCCTTACGGGGAGAGGGGTCGGGGGTGAGGGGACATCCCA
>JAYSSW010000249.1:0-9616 GCA_043720335.1 Planctomycetia bacterium | reverse complement strand
TACCCAGGGCAGCAGCCCTGGGCTTTCGGTGCTTTCATCAGCCTGATCGCACGGCCCGCGAACTATGAAAAAATTTAATCGGGAATCGGATTGTCATTAGTTTCTTGCATGCTATAAATCACCTCATGCAGCTCGAATCCTTGAAAGTCTACTGCGACGTCGCACGCCAGCGCAGCTTCTCCCAGGCGGCGCAGGCCAGCGGCATCACGCAGTCCGCCGTCAGCCAGATCGTCTCGCAGCTCGAGAAGCGGCTCCACGTCCTGCTCATCGACCGCTCGACCCGCCCTTTGCAGCTCACGCCGCAGGGGATGGCGTACTACGAGGGCTGCACGTCGCTGCTCCAGAAGTACGACGAGCTGGAAGCGCGCGTCCGCAACATACGCGTCGAGCTGGCTGGCGTCGTGCAGGTCGCGGCGATCTACTCGATCAGCCTGACCGACATGGACCGCTACACGGAACGGTTCGCCGCCGAGGCTCCCCAAGCGCGCGTCAGCCTCGAGTATCTGCACCCCGACGAGGTCTACGCGCGGGTGCTCGACGGCACGGCCGACCTGGGGCTGGTGTCGTTCCCGCGCAAGTCGGCCCAGCTGTCGGTGGTCCCGTGGCGCGAGGAGGAGATGATGCTCGCCTGTGCGCCGCAGCACCGGCTGGCCAGCCATCTCGCGGCGCCTCTCAAGGAGATCGAGGGGGAGACCTTCATCCACTTCAACAAGGACCTGGTGATCCGCCGCCGCGTCGACCGTTTCCTGCGATCGCAAGGCGTCACCGTCCGGCCCGACGGGCTGCACTACGACAACATCGCCAGCATCAAGGAGGCGGTCGCCAGCGGCAAAGGCGTCGCACTGCTCCCCGCCCCCACGCTCCAGCGCGAGGTCGAAGCGGGAACACTCGCGGCGCTGCCCCTGTTCGGCGCACGCTTCACCCGTCCCCTCGGCGTCATCCACCGGCGCGGCCAGGCGCTCGCCCTGTCCGCGCGCCGGTTCATGCAGGTCCTGTTGAACCAACCGACTCCCGCCGGTGTCGATAGCGACAACTCGCCGGAGCGGAACGGCCAATCACATCCGTCATCGCCCCATCCGCGCGGGGGGGAGAAGTCCCCGCGCCCCAGCCGGAGGAATCTCGCGCCATGAGCGAACCCTTTCTGCAGCCCCGGAAGCAAGGCCTGTACGACCCTGCCCACGAGCACGACGCGTGCGGCGTCGGCTTCGTCGTCGACCTGAAGAGCCGCAAATCGCACGCCATCGTCGAGAACGCGCTGACGATCCTGGTGAACCTGGAGCACCGCGGCGCGTGCGGCTGCGAGCCGAACACGGGCGACGGCGCGGGCATCCTGCTGCAGATGCCGCACAAGTTCCTGGCCCTGGCCGCCGCGAAGGAGCGCATCACGCTGCCAAAGGAGGGCGAGTACGGCGTCGGCATGGTGTTCCTGCCGCGCGAGGAGCTGGCGCGGCGGCACTGCGAGCGGTTCTTTGAGCGCGTCGTGCGCGACGAGGGGCAGGAGGTGCTCGGATGGCGCACGGTGCCGACCAACAACGAGCCGATCGGCCCGACGGCGAAGGCGGCTGAGCCGGTGATCCGTCAGATCTTCATCCGCATGAGGAGCGGGCTGATGGGGGACGACGTGCTCGCCTACGAGCGCCGATTGTACGTCATCCGCAAGCGCATCGAGAACGAGATCCGCAAGTCGAACGTGGTTCACAAGGAGATGTTCTTCGTCCCCAGCCTGTCGTGCCGGACCATCGTCTACAAGGGGATGCTCAACGCGATCCAGGTGGGGCCGTACTTCCCCGACCTCAGCGATCCGTTGATGGAAACCGCGCTGGCGCTGGTCCACTCGCGCTTCAGCACGAACACGTTCCCCAACTGGGCCCGCGCCCACCCGTACCGGTATCTCGCGCACAACGGCGAGATCAACACGCTGCGCGGCAACATCAACTGGATGCACGCCCGCCAAAGTTTGCTGGCGTCGGAGCTGTTCGGCGACGACATCTACAAGATCCTGCCGGTCATCGACCCGGCGGGCAGTGATTCCGCCATGTTTGACAACGTGCTGGAGATGCTGGTCCTCACCGGCCGGTCGCTGCCGCACGCGATGATGATGATGATCCCCGAGCCTTGGGCCGGCGACGTCACCATGAGCGCGGACAAGAAGGCGTTCTACGAGTTCCACGCCTGCCTGATGGAGCCTTGGGACGGCCCGGCGTCGGTCGCGTTCACGGACGGCCGGCAGATCGGCGCCGTGCTCGACCGCAACGGCCTGCGCCCCTCGCGCTACTACGTCACGCACGACCACGTCGTCGTCATGGCGTCCGAGTTCGGCGTCCTCGACTTCCCGCCCGAGCAGATCAAGCACAAAGGCCGCCTGCAGCCGGGCAAGATGTTCCTCGTCGATCTCGACAAGGGGGACATCATCACCGACGACGACGTGAAGACCGAGATCGCCGGCGAGAACCCCTACCGCGCCTGGCTCGACGACAACATGCACAAGCTCGACGAGCTTGGCAAGGTGAAGCTCCGCTTCCCCCCGGAGAACCGCCAGAGCCTGCTCCAGCGCCAGCAGGCGTTCGGCTACACCAACGAGGACCTGCGCTTCCTCATCGCCCCCATGGCCAGCGACGGAGGCGAAGCGGTCGGCTCGATGGGCAACGACGCCGCCCTCGCCGTCCTCTCGGACCGCCCCCAGCTGCTCTACAACTACTTCAAGCAGCTCTTCGCCCAGGTGACCAACCCGCCCGTCGACTCGATCCGCGAAGAGATCATCATGTCGATGGAGACGACCATCGGCCGCGAGTGGAACATGCTCGAGCCGAAGCCCCGGTCGGCGCGGCAGATCATGCTGAAGTCGCCGATCCTCACCAACGAGGAGCTGGCGAAGATCCGCGAGGTGGAGCGCGCCAGCAAGGACGTGTTCCAGTCGCGCACGCTACCGATCACGTACAACCCGCGCGAGGGCGCCGCCGGCCTCGAGCGCGCGATGAAGACGCTCTACAACGAGGTGATGGCGGCGATCCACGAGGACGTCGAGTACATCATCCTTTCGGACCGAACCATTGGCGCTGACCAGGCGGCGATCCCCGCGCTGCTCGCCGTCGCCGGCGTGCACCACTTCCTCATCCGCGAGGCGAAGCGCACGCACGTCAGCCTCGTCCTCGAATCGGGCGAGCCGCGCGAGGTGCACCACTTCGCCCTGCTCATCGGCTACGGGGCCGGCGCCATCAACCCCTACCTCGCCTTCGAGACCATCGACGACATGGTCAAGCAGGGCATGGTCACCAAGGCCGACACCAAGAAGGGGATCGTCAACTACGTCAAGTCGGTCACCAAGGGGGTGCAGAAGGTGATGTCCAAGATGGGCATCTCCACCGTGCAGAGCTACTGCGGCGCCCAGATCTTCGAGGCGATCGGGCTGGGCCAGGAGATCATCGACAACTACTTCACCTGGACCCCCTCGCGCGTCGGCGGCATCGGCCTCGACGTGGTCGCCGACGAGGTCCGCGCCCGCCACGACCACGCCTTCTCCGAGCGCCCCACCAACGGCAAGACGCTCGACGTGGGCGGCCAGTACCAGTACCGCAAGGAGGGGGAGCACCACCTCTTCAACCCGGAGACGGTCCACCGCCTGCAGCTCGCCTGCCGCACCGGCAAGTTCGACGTCTTCCAGCAGTACAGCAAGCTCGTCGACGACCAGTCGCGCCGCCTCTGCACGCTGCGCGGGCTGATGGATTTCAAGTTCAACGAATGCACGCCGGTCCCGATCGAGGAAGTGGAATCGGTCGAGACGATCATGAAGCGGTTCAAGTCGGGAGCCATGTCGTATGGCTCGATCAGCCAGGAGGCCCATGAAACGCTCGCCATCGCCATGAACCGCGTCGGCGGCAAGAGCAACACCGGCGAAGGGGGCGAGGACCCCGAGCGTTACACCTGGAAGAACGACCTGGGCGACTCGAAGAACAGCGCCATCAAGCAGGTCGCGTCGGGCCGGTTCGGCGTCACCAGCGAGTATTTGGTGAACGCGAAGGAGCTGCAGAGCAAGATGGCGCAAGGCGCCAAGCCGGGCGAGGGGGGCCAACTCCCCGGGTCGAAGGTCTACCCGTGGATCGCGAAGGTGCGCCTGTCGACGCCGGGCGTCGGCCTGATCTCGCCGCCGCCGCACCACGACATTTATTCCATCGAGGACTTGGCCGAGCTGATCCACGACCTGAAGAACGGCAACGAACATGCCCGCATCAGCGTGAAGCTGGTGGCCGAGGTCGGCGTCGGCACGGTCGCCGCCGGCGTGGCGAAGGCGCACGCCGACGTGGTGCTGATCTCCGGCCACGACGGCGGGACCGGCGCGTCGCCGCTGACGAGCATCAAGCACGCGGGGGGCCCGTGGGAGCTGGGGCTGGCCGAGACGCAGCAGACGCTGGTCCTCAACGACCTGCGCAGCCGCATCGTGGTGGAGGTGGACGGGCAGCTCAAGACCGGCCGCGACGTGGTCGTCGGCGCGCTGCTCGGCGCGGAGGAGTTCGGCTTCGCCACCGCCCCGCTGGTCGCGCTCGGCTGCATCATGATGCGCGTCTGCCACCTCAACACCTGCCCCGTCGGCGTCGCCACGCAGGACCCGAAGCTGCGCAAGAAGTTCGCCGGCGAGCCGGAGCACGCCGTCAACTTCATGAAGTTCATCGCCCTGGAGGTCCGCGAGCTGATGGCGAAGCTCGGCTTCCGCACCATCGAGGAGATGGTCGGCCGCAGCGACCTGCTGCTGGCCAACGGCGCCATCGACCACTACAAGTCGCAGGGGCTTGATTTCTCGAACATCTTCCACCGCCCCGTGCGCGAGGGCGCCGGCCGCTTCTGCTCGAAGACGCAGGACCACGGGCTGGAAAAATCGCTCGACAAGACCCTGCTGTTCGAGTTGTGCGCCCCCGCCCTCGACAAGAAGAAGAAGGTCCGCCCCACAGCGCCGATCAAGATCAAGAACGTCAACCGCGTCGTCGGCACGCTCGTCGGCGCCGAACTGACGCGCCGCTACGGCAGCGACGGCCTCGAGCCCGACACCATCCGCCTGCACTTCGTCGGCTCCGCGGGCCAGAGCTTCGGCGCCTTCATCCCGCGCGGCATGACCCTCCTCCTCGAAGGCGACGGCAACGACTACGTCGGCAAGGGACTCTCCGGCGGCAAGATCATCGTCCACCCCTCCAAGCTCGCCACCTTCAAGGCCGAGGACAACGTCATCATCGGCAACGTCGCCTTCTACGGCGCCACCCGCGGCGAAGCCTACATCCGCGGCATCGCCGGCGAACGCTTCTGCGTCCGCAACTCCGGCGTCCACACCGTCGTCGAAGGGGTCGGCGACCACGGCTGCGAGTACATGACCGGCGGACGCGTCGTCGTCCTCGGCGCCACCGGCAAGAACTTCGCCGCCGGCATGTCGGGCGGCATCGCTTACGTCCTCGTCGACGACAAGAAGGACTTCGACAAGAAGTGCAACCGCGAGATGGTCGCCCTCCTGCCCCTGGAGGACCCCGACGAGATCGACGAGGTGAAGGCGATGGTGCAGCGGCACTTCGAGAGCACCAACAGCAGCCGGGCCAGCCACGTCCTGCAGAACTGGGAGGACCAGCTCGGCAGGTTCGTGAAGGTCTACCCCAACGACTACCGCCGCGTCATCGAGACGCAGAAGCGCTTCAAGGCGAGCGGCCTGTCCGACGAGGACGCCATCATGGCCGCCTTCGAGGAGAACTCGCGCGACCTGGCCCGCGCGGGGGGCAAGTAGCGTTCACGTCCAAGCCCCAGGATGAGCGAAGCGATTCCTGGGGACGGACGCCGAGTCTCGTATCATCTTCTATCCATTGCAATAGAAACTCCGACAGGGATTCGCGATGAAATTCTACGTCACCATGCCCAAGAGCCAGGCGGCGATTTTCCCGGACCGATGTTGTGTTTGTGGCGCCCCGTCACCCGACGACAAGGCCGCGATCTACTCGAACAGCCGCCTGGACTTCGTGGGCTACATGACTCGTGTGAAGGTTGCCGTTCCTTGCTGCCAGAACTGCGGGAGCAAGATCCGACGCCAACGGGTGAAGAAATACGCGATGATTTTCGCTGCATTCTTCGTTGTTTTTGGAGGTTGCACCGCGATTGGTTGCGTGTTCGGATTCCATTATGCCGAAAGTCTCGGCCCGGAACACGCCGTCGTGAAGGGGCTTTTCGCCGGCCCAGCCATCTTTGGATTGTTGGCTTGGATCGTGTTTATCTTGTGTTACGTGATAATGAATCCTCCTCTGGTTGAACTGGGCGCAGATCCCAAAGCTACCGTAATCGCATTCGGTTTCATCGACCGGGACTACGCGGATGAATTCTCACGGCTCAACAAGCTGGGAAGTTACAGCCCGGAAAACGAGGTCAAGGAGAAGCGGCAGTCGAAGAACCGGAAGGACGAAGACTCGTCGGAAGGAGGGACACCATGAAATTCACCGTGATCCTGACCCCGGACGAAGAAGACGGCGGCTTCGTCGCTGAATGCCCGGCGATCCCCGGCTGCGTCAGCGAGGGCGATTCGATCGAGGAAGCGCTCCGCAACATCCAGGAAGCCATCGAAGGCTGCCTCGAAACGATGGAAGAAAGGCGGCTTCCACTGCCGGCCGATGTGCAGGTGATCGTCGCCGCCGTGAACGCCGAGCTTCCACGACGGCTGGCTTCGTCGCAATCGTGATCGGCAAGCCAGAATCTCTCCAACGCCCGTTCTATTCCTGCGGAGGTGTCCCGTGAAATCGCCGAAGCATGCGGTGCTCAAGATGATCCAATCGCTGCCCGAAGACTGCACGATGGAGGACATTCAGTACCACGTGGACTTCATGGCGTTGATCCAGCAACGAATGAAGGAAGCGGACGAAGGACAGGTTCTGACTCAAGAGGAAGTGGAACGAAGATTCGCGGTTCAATGAAGCGGCGCCACGCCCCAGGATGAGCGAAGCGATTCCTGGGGGTGAGTCGGCGCACGCTGCCGACCCCCACCAATCGCGTTGCTCATGGTGGGGCTTGGGATTTTTCAATCTGCAATCGAAACTCCGCAATCTGCAATCCAAGGACCCCCGCCAATCGCGTTGCTCATGGTGGGGCTTGACGATGATGATGTTGGACGATGTTTGACGAGAGCGAAGACGGGACGACAGGCAAGAGACTTGAGGGTGCGCGATGGGAAAGCCGACCGGGTTCATGGAGTATCCACGCGAGCTGCCGCTGGCCCGGCTGCCGGCCGAGCGCGTCCACGACTGGAACGAGTTCCATGAGCACGCCGACGAAGCGATGCTCAAAAAGCAGGGCGCCCGCTGCATGGACTGCGGCGTCCCCTTCTGCCACACCGGCGTCGTCATCGCCGGCATGGCCTCCGGCTGCCCCGTCAACAACCTCATCCCCGAATGGAACGACCTCGTCTTCCGCGGGCTGTGGAAGGAGGCCCTCGACCGCCTCCACAAGACCAACAACTTCCCCGAGTTCACCGGCCGCGTCTGCCCCGCTCCCTGCGAAGGCTCGTGCGTCCTCGCCATCAACGAGCCGGCCGTCACCATCAAGAGCATCGAGTGCGCCATCGTCGACCGCGGCTTCGAGGAGGAGTGGATCCAGCCCGAGCCGCCCCCGCAGCGCACCGGCAGGAAGGTCGCCGTCGTCGGGTCCGGGCCCGCAGGCCTCGCCGCCGCCGCCCAGCTCAACAAGGCCGGCCACCTCGTCACCGTCTTCGAACGCGACGACCGCGTCGGCGGGCTGCTCATGTACGGCATCCCCAACATGAAGCTCGAAAAGCATATTGTCGACCGCCGCGTCGACCTGCTCCGCGAGGAAGGGGTCGTCTTCAAGGTGAAGAAGGAGATCGGCAAGGACATCCCCGGCCAGCAGCTCCTCGACGACTTCGACGCCGTCGTCGTCTGCACCGGCTCCACCGTCCCCAAGGACTTCTTCGCCAAGACCGAGGGCCGCCAGCTCAAGGGCATCCACTACGCGATGGAGTTCCTGCTCGGCAACACCAGGAGCCTGCTCGACAGCGAACTCAAGGACGGCAAGCACCTCTCCGCCAAGGGCAGGGACGTCGTCGTCATCGGCGGCGGCGACACCGGCACCGACTGCGTCGGCACGTCGCTGCGTCATGGCTGCAGGAGCCTCGTCCAGCTGGAGATCGTGCCGCAACCGCCCAACGAACGCGCCGCCAACAACCCCTGGCCGCAGTGGCCCAAGACCTACAAGCTCGACTACGGCCAGGAGGAAGCGGAAGCGATCCACGGCCGCGACCCGCGCCGCTACGCTGTGCAGACGCTGCGTTTCGTCGGCGACGCCAAGGGGAACCTCACGGGAGTCGAGATCGTGCCGGTCGACTGGAGCAAGCCCAACGGCAAGGTGCCGTTCACGGAAGTGATCGACAAGAAGGAGACGATCCCGGCGCAGCTGGTGCTGTTGGCGATGGGCTTCGCCGGGCCGGAGGCGCCGGAGCTGGGCGCGGGCAAGGGGAAGCCGACGCTGCTGGAGCAGCTGGGCGTGGAGCGCGTGAAGGACATGCACGGCTGGGCGGCGAAGGCGGAGTACGACGTGTTCCAGACGAGCAACCCGAAGGTCTTCGCCGCCGGCGACGCGCGGCGGGGCCAGAGCCTGGTGGTGTGGGCGATCAACGAGGGCCGCGCCGCCGCCCGCGAGGTCGACCGCTACCTGATGGGCGAGACGACGCTGCCGTAGGACGGCGGGGTCAAGGCGCCGGCATCTTCCACAGCATCACGGTCGTGTCGGCGCCGCCGGACGCGAACGTGCGGCCGTCGGGCGACACCGCCAGGCACTCGACCGCTCCGCGATGCCCGCCGGAGTAGGTTGCTTGCAGCTTCTGCTGCGCGACGTTCCATATCTCGATGTCGCCGGTCCTGGTGCCGAGCAGGACCAGCTTTCCGTCCTGTGCGGCAGCGATGGAAGTGTAATGGACCGCCGACAGCTCGAAGCGGTCGACGATCTTGCCGGTGTCGATGTCCCAGAACATCAAGGTTGGTTCCTTGCGTCGTGCCCGAAAGTCGAAGATAGGGGCCACAAGCCGTCTGCCATCCTTGATGAAGGCGAAAAAGCCAGCTCCGGTCTGATACTTGGCTTCGATCTGCCGCACCAACTTGCCTTGCTCGGTGTCGAATACGATTAGCCCGCCTTCTCCGCCCACGACGCTTGCGACCAGATGCTTGTCTCCAGCGAATGACAGGGATCGAACGGAGCTTCTTTTGTCGAACACAATGTCATGGATCTCCTTGCCACTCTTCGCTTCTAGCAATTGAACCGATTTGTTTCCGTCGGTTACGATTGCAAGCTGTTTGTCATCAGGAGAGAGTGAGACAAACCGAAAGTGCATGTTTTCGATTTTTGGCGTCGCTGCAACCTCGGCTCCGGTGTCCGTCTTGAAGGTGCGAACAACGCTGCCGAGAGTCGGATCGTTTGCGTAGCCGATTTTTCCGTCCTTGCTGACCGCCAAGCCTTGAGCTCTCCCCTTGGAACCTTTCAAGTGATTCAATGTGCGTAACCGTTCACCGGCTTTTCCCAGGCGCAGCTGGCGGCGGAGCGATTTCATAGGCTGACGAGCATGGGCGATGTCACCTGTGCGGGCTGTCGCGAA
>JAYSSW010000248.1:0-4607 GCA_043720335.1 Planctomycetia bacterium | reverse complement strand
GACGCACGAAGCAGCATGATTTTTGCTGACATAGGGCAGAGGGCTATTGAGCGCAAAGCCGAGGTCGTCCAAGAACGCATGCAGAAAGGGGCAGTGCGGAGGCTTTTGAAGGACCTGCTGCCAGTCGAGAGACAAGAGGGCGTCCCTCCCCTGTACCGTTTCCTTGTATCTTCGCTTCCTGTCGGCGAGAGTCGGATCACACAGGTATCGCAAGTAATGCTTCGGGTGAAATTCGCGGCTTGGCATATCCGCAATCGAATCGCTGGATGGTGGAAGATTGAGGTAGTCCAGGTCACTGGAGCGGAATTGTTCCAAATCGATGTCGTCGGGCAATAGAGGATCCCGAACCGCGTTCGCCCTTGTCAGCGCTGCAGGCTCTCCGAAGAAGTAGGCTTCGGTCATGGGACGGAACAGATGGAAGGAACATTTCTCACGCACCTGGGCCTGCTTGCTGGCTAGATCATGCGGCCAGGTCTGCCGGACGTAGGAATCTACTGCATTCTGAAAGAGGTCAACCACCAGCTTCGGCTGATGTCGATTGCATAGCTCAAGGTCCTCGATGACGAATGCAAAATCGATAGTCTCGCCACGTCTGGCGGGAAAGATGGCGTTGACCAGCTCTAGAGCCAACTCTTCGAGATTGGTCGAAACAAGCCCTTGCTGCACTCCCGCCAGGGGTGCGACATCCCGGGACGTGAATCCATCCAGCGGTTGTTCGCGTGGACGCACGATGAACGTGGCATCAGGGAAGAGCCGCTCCAGGGCTGGACCAAGGGCGATGTGCTCAAGCTTTCCGGTCGGGATCAAGGCGACAACGGCCATGGCTACTCCGCTCGGTGGGCAGGCTGCCTCAAAGCCCCGTTTCCCGCAAGCTGGCCGCCAAACTCGCCGTGCTGGTAGAGCCTGCCCAGCGAGAAGCGAGCGAGCCATTCCGGGTCGTACAGTTCCGTCAATGGAACCGGCCGATTCTCAAGTCCCCGCGCCATGACGAACACGGAGCCCGGAGCGTCCTTGAACTCGTCGAGGAGCACCGGCGAATGGGAAGCCAGACAAACCGTCAACTCGCGTTCTTCGGCTCGCTCCCGCAGTGCTGTGGTGATCTGCCGTATCGCGTAGGGATGGAGGTCGTTTCCGAAATCATCGATGGCCACGAAGGAACCTTCGGCCGCACCTGCAACTGCGGTCAAATGCAGCAGGCCGGTGATCCAGCCGTCGGGAGCAATCTCCAGTGGGCACGACTGGCCGTCCGGCTCGATCAGTGCCGCCGTGATTGTCGAGCCTGCCACCTGGAAGTCCAGTTCGACGAACAAGTCGGGAAAAGCAGCTTTCAATCCAGAAACAACGAAGTTGTACTGGTTCTTGTACTCCCGGCGGTCGCGCCAGTTCCTCAGCACCGCGAACGCGTTCTGGCCTGTGGGATGCAGGTAGAGATCGCCGCTCTGCCGCGACCCGTTCGTTTGAAGCCCCCACAAGTTGTATCTGCGGTACACGCGATTATTGACCAGGACATCGACGAAGGTATCGAGTTCAACGGGACGTTCGGAATCGACGATCATTCGCAGCGCGAGACGCGATTCGTTGTCGGCTATTTCACGCTCTTCTCCCCGATGCACGATGCGCTTGGAAGAGGCTGCTCGGGAAAGAATCGTCTCCTGGCCACGAGTCAGCCGTTCACCGGGACGCTCCGACAAGGTTGGCCCTTCGGCGACGAGCTGCAATTCCCAGCGCAGGTCGCCGATCGTCAACGCGACCACGATGGGCTCGTCCGCTGGCGCTCGCCAAGACCGCAGCCCGTACACGCCTCCAAGATGACTCATTGCGTCCGAGGGACTTCGCAGATAGGCGTTGCGCAGGAATTCGAAGAGCGTGAGCAGCGTGGTCTTCCCAGCGCCGTTCGGGCCAACAACGACACAAACCCCCGATGGCGTCCATTTGGTGCGGAGAAGCCCCCGGAAATTCTGCGATTCGAGAGTGATTGCCATGCTGTCTCAGCTTGGAAGAACAGAGATCAAGGTGGTTTCAATTGCTCAGAAGCAAAGCCAGATGGCGCATATTCTAGCAGCTTTGAAATGGGTTGACAAAACTTGTGATTGGAAGTGAAAACAACAAGGGAACATCGATGCACACCGCCTTGCACTTCGGTGAACGGCTGCTGGGCGCTCGACTTGGTGCTGGGGAAGGCGTAAAGCGTCGTTCCTCGTTCCCGGCTCCGCCGGGAATGCGGCGGTTCGAGGCTCCGCCTCGCGTCACACGCATCGATGCGATTCACGTCCCCGCACGGTTCCGCGAGGCGGAGCCTCGCAAGGCGGCATTCCCCGGCGGAGCTGGGGAACGAGGAGGTTGAACGATGACCGAATCCGAATGGCTGGCGTGCCGCGATCCGGCACCGATGCTGGCGCTGCTGCGGAACAAAGCGAGCGACCGCAAGCTGCGGCTCTTCGCCTGCGCCTGCTGCCGACGCATTTGGCCGTTCATCACCGATCCGGGCAGCCAGGCCATCGTGGAGATCGCGGAGCAATGGGCGGACGGGTTCATTGATGAGCCAAGGATACTCGCGCTCGACTACGACCGCCTCACGGACAACTGTGGTGGTCCCGAAGAACCCTTCGCCACCGCGTTCATGGTCGCGGGCCACGTCGGCTACAATCTGATCTCTCCCCTTCACGGATTTCCGCACGGCTGGGGCGACTTCCAATGCGTCCAGGAAACCGCTGATGGTGCGGTGCAAGCCAGGATGTCGTCCTACCATTCGCCGAACGACGGGATCGCACGGCACTATCAATCCGAAGAACTGATAGAGGCCGGCCAACGTCGGGCCATCGAAACGGAGAATAACCGTAACGCATTGCAGGAAATGGAGCAGTCGGCACAATGCGATCTGCTTCGCTGCATCTTCGGCAACCCGTTCGCGCCTGTGGCCGCCGATACGGCTTGGCGCAACGGCACGATTCAAGAACTCGCCCAGGCGATCTACGACACCCGCGACTTCAGCGGCATGCCGATCCTCGCCGACGCCCTGGAGGACGCCGGCTGCACCGACGCCGTGCTGCTGGCCCACTGCCGCGAGCCGGGCGAGCATGTGCGCGGCTGCTGGATGCTCGACCTGCTGCTGGGGAAGGAGTAGTGCTTCCGGAGAACGCCCGGAGCAGGTGCTGCGATCCACTCGCGTGGGCGGGAACTCGGTATAATGGCAATGACCGAGTCGCACAGGGAACGCCGCCATGAGCATCACCGACGAACTGCGCCAGCTGCACGAGCTGCACCAGCGCGGCGCGCTGACCGACGAGGAGTTCCGCCGGGCCAAGGCGCGCGTGCTGGACTCCGCCCCCGGCGCCAGCGGCCGCGAACAGGAGCTGCGCGACGAGATCGAGCGGCTACGCGTGCAGGCTCGCCTCGACCGGCTCGACCAGGAATGGAACGCCGAGAAGCTCCGCTTCCTTGTGCAGATCGGCAACCAGGAACGCAAGCCGCTGTCGCGCCGCATGATCACCGTGGTCGGCTGCGGCGCCCTGGGCATGGCGGTCCTCTTCCTCGTGCTCAGCCTTTCCCTGCGCCTGCTGGTCCTCGTCGCGCCGGCGATCATGGCCCTGTTCTTCGGCGGGCTGGTGGCCTTCTCGTGGTACCAGCGCGTCGTCGAGTACGAGCAGCTCCACCAGTCGTACCGCCAGCGCCGCGCCGCGCTGCTGGCCGACATGCCCGACGCGACCGGCTCGACGGAGCCTCCCGAGCCGATCGCCCTCGACCCGCGCCTGGCCGCCAGCCATCACGCGGAACAAGCTGCACTAGCGATTCCCCGGCACAGCGGTCGCAAAGCTTTCGGCGGCTCCTTTGAAGATTCCGCCTTGCGCAACGAAGTATCCCACGACCCTATCGGCCACCTCCCGTTGGAGCCATCGCGATGGACATGGTGAAGTTCGGGCTGACGATCCTCGCCATCGTCATCTACCTGGCGGTGCATCTGAGCAAGGTGTGGCGCGAGCAGAAGGACCAGGCCGCGAAGAGGCTCGCCGCTGGCGAGGCGCCGGAGAAGGCCGAGCCGACCGAGCTGGAACGGCGGGTCGCCGAGGCGCAGCGTCGCCGCCGCGAGCAACAGCAGGAAGCGGCGGCGCTGGCGGCGGGAACCCAGCCTCGCGTGTTGCGCAGGCCGATCCCGATCCAGGTGGTGGAGACGCCGACGGCGCCTGCGCGGCCTAAGACGCGGATCACCTACAGCCAGCCGGCGGCCAAGCCGGCCCCCGCGAAAGCGCCGGCCGCGCTCCCTGCGCCCCCCGGCCCGGCCACTCCAGCGCACCTGCCGACCCACGCTGCGACGCAGGCCGGACTGGGGCCGGTCGCCAGTGTCGCCAAGCGGCCCGTCTCGCCCGCGCTCGCCCTGATGACCGCGATGCTCAAGGACCGCCACATGCTCGCGGCGGCGTTCCTGCTGAAAGAGGTCTTCGACAAGCCGGTGTCGCAGCGCAGCGACACCCCGCGCCGGCATTGACCGGCAACGACAATTCCGACTCACGCGGGCGTCGGCTCTTTCGGCAGGTGGCGCCGCTGCGACGACGCCAGGTGTGATGTGACTCATTGCCCGAACACACGAACCCGGAGCGCAAGCGATGGGA
>JAYSSW010000247.1:0-9629 GCA_043720335.1 Planctomycetia bacterium | reverse complement strand
GGCCTGGGTTTGGCGGGTTCCGCCTTTGCCGCGCGGGCCATCCAGCACCTGCTCTTCGAGGTCCGCGGCACGGACCCGACGACGTTCCTGGTTGCGCCGGTGTTGCTGGGCAGCGCGGCCGTCCTGGCGAGCTTCATTCCCGCCGTTCGAGCCGCGCGGGTGTCGCCGTTGGCGGCGCTCAATCGGTAAACGCCGCTGCCGGCGCTGAACCGGTAGCGGCCCGTGCGAGCGGGCGTTCGGCTCAGGCGAGAATTTTCGTGGCCACCTCGCCGTGCACGTCGGTCAGCCGGAAGTCGCGCCCCTGGAACCTGTAGACCAGCTTCTTGTGGTCCACGCCGAGCAAGTGCAGGAGCGTCGCCTGAAGGTCGTACACCGACACGGGGTCGGAGACGACGTTGTAGCTGAAGTCGTCCGTTTCGCCCAGCACGAACCCGCGCTTCGTGCCACCCCCCGCGACCCACATGCAGAAGTTTCGCGGGTGATGGTCGCGTCCGTAGTTGTTGTCCGTGAGCTTCCCCTGGCTGAACACCGTGCGGCCGAACTCGCCGCCCCAGACCACGAGCGTGTCGTCGAGCAGGCCGCGCTGCTTGAGATCGACGAGCAGGGCGCCGGTGCCCCGGTCGGTGTCGACGGTCTGGTTGCGCAGGGCGTTGGGCAGGTCGCCGTGCTGGTCCCAGCCGCGATGGTTGATCTGCACGACGCGCACGCCGCGTTCGACGAGCCGCCGGGCCATGAGCGCGCTGTGGGCGAACGAGCCTGCTTCGCGGACGGCGGGGCCGTACAGGTC
Organism: Planctomycetia bacterium; assembly: GCA_043720335.1. GTDB lineage: Bacteria > Planctomycetota > Planctomycetia > Gemmatales > Gemmataceae > JAYSSW01. The sequence continues at coordinate 8,842 of JAYSSW010000247.1, read as the reverse complement.
GAGGACGTTCTGCGGCTCCGTGCGCAGGTCGACGAGGTCGGGGACGCTGGTCTGCATGCGGAACGCCATCTCGTACTGGGCGATGCGCGTCTGTGTCTCAGGGTCGCCGAAGCGCTCGAAGTTGCGCTGGTTGAGCTGGTTGAGCGTGTCGAGCATGGCGCGGCGGTCGCCGGCTTCGACGCCGGGGGGATTCTGGACGTAGAGGACCGGGTCGCCGGAGCCGCGCAGGGCGACGCCGTTGAAGCGGGTGGAGAGGAAGCCGGACGACCACATGCGGGTGAAGAGTGCTTGGCCGTTGCCGGAGGCGGGGAAGCGCGGGGTGAAGACGACGAAGGCGGGGAGGTCGTTGCTCTCGCTGCCGAGGCCGTAGGAGAGCCACGAGCCGAAGCTCGCCTTGCCGGGGACTTCGCTGCCGGTCATCAGGAAGGTGCAGGCCGGGTCGTGGTTGATGGCGTTGGTGGAGACGGTTTTGACCAGGGCGATGTCATCGACCATGCGCGCGGTGTAGGGGAGCAGTTCGCTGACCCAGGTGCCGCAGCGGCCATGCTGTTGGAACTTGAACTTCGACGGCGCGACCGGGAACCGCCCCTGCCCGCTAGTCATGGTGGACAGCCGCTGCGACATGCGGACGCTTTCGGGCAGCGGCTCGTTGAAGTAGCGGTGGAGCTGCGGCTTGTAGTCCCACAGGTCCATCTGCGCCGGCCCGCCGTTCATGTGCAGGTAGATGACCGATTTCGCCTTGGCCGCGAAGTGGGGCAGCCCCGGCATCGGCGGATGCACCCGCGCGACCGGCTGCTGCGCGACCGGCTGCTGCGCGGAGGCGGCGCGGCCGCCGGCGAGCATGCCGAGCGCCAGCCCGCCAAGCCGCAGCCCGGTGGCGCCGAAGAACTGCCGGCGGGTCTGGTTCAGGTGATGTTCGAGGAGAGGATTCATGGTTTCACTCGGAGGAAAGTCGAATCAGATCCGTTTCAAGGATTCCAAACGTCGGCGAAGTCCATCGTGAAGCCCGGCAGTTCCGGCTCGCCCGACAGGGTCGCGGGCTTGTCGTGCACCTCGACCGGCTGGCCGGGCCGGTAGACGTGGACCTGGAACTTGAACGGGTCGATGAGCCAGCCGAGTTTCACGCCGTTGTCGCGGAACTCTTCCATTTTCGCCTGTGCCGCTTTCAGGCGGTCGGACGGCGACATCAGTTCGACAATGAAGCATGGAGCGACCGGAGCGAAGCCTTTTCGCTCCTTCTCCGTGAGAGGGGCGAATTGTTCCTGCGTGATCCACGCGCCATCGGGCGACAGCGTTGCGCCGTTCGGGAGGATGAAACCGCCGCTCGAATCGTAGACACGCCCCGTTCGGTGCTGGTTGAACCATGCGCGGATCTGGTAGGTGATCGACGAGTTCTGGAAGCTCGAATCTCCTCCTGCGGGCGGCATGATGACAATCTCCCCCTTCGCGGTCCTTTCCAGGCGCATGTCGCGGTTCTGCTGGCACAGCTCGAAGAACTGATCCTGAGTCAACGTCACCGCTGGCTCCATCGTCAATTTCAGGTCGAGTGCCAGCCAGCCCGTTTGCACCGCAGGAGTGATGATCGCGTTCATTCGCAGCCTCCGTCATGTTTAGCAGGCATCGGATTCACTCGGCCCCAGGTCACTGTGTTTCAACCAGATCGGCCCAACTCTCGGCATCGAGAACGCGCAGCGCCATCCGGTCCAGACGCTTCAGGTCCTCGACCGCGAGAAGCTGGCGTTCCTCGTCGGAAGTCGGCTCGCCAAAGCGCTTTCGCGCCTGCATGCCGATGATCTTCTTGGAATTTGCCTCGTAGTCTTCCTCGGCCATTGTTTTGCCCCAGATGCTTCCCATGGCGCTCAGCTCCTGTCGACTCAGTTCGTTGTCCTTGGTCGCCGCTGCGAGGTCGATCCAATCGCTTCGCTCCTTCGCCGGACGACGGTGGTAGACCCAGCCGAAAATCAATTGTAACAACTCGGCCCAGCGAACGCGATTGGTTCCGTGGATCGGATCGAGCTTCCGCATCGTTTGCTGGAACACCTGCACGAAAGCGTCACGTTCCTCGCCTTCGACGCGAACCACCGCGAGCACGTTCAGAAAGGCGTGTTCGGCATTGAGCAGTTCCGAAGGTGTGCGAGCGGACAATTCCCAGAAAACGGGCGCCCACGCAGGGGCGAAGGGATGGAACGAGTTCGGCGGCCCCAGGAGTTCCGCGAGCGTCCGAGCCGATCCCCACGGCCGGCTGCCGGTGTGCAGCACGATGGGCAGCATTGGCGTCAATCGCAGCTCCTCCTTCGGTGAGGCCCCCTCCTCCCATGCCCGCCATTGCCTTTCCCAGTAGAGGGCGACTTCCACCAGCGTCCGCAGCGGCATCCGGGGGTCGGGCCGCGTCTGGTGTTCGATGAGCACGCAAACCAGGGCGACCGTCTCGGTGTCGCCGGAGCGATGGGGGATCTCGACCAGCAGGTCCGCTTCGCGTCGCCGCCAATCGGGCAGCTTGAACTTCGGCTCGACGAGGCTCATCCGCGAAAAATCGAAACCCGCCGCCAACGTGGGAGCCGCTGCCAGCAGGAACTCGCGGAGATTGTCCGGGTTCCGCAGCGCGTCGCGGAAGAAGCGGTCGGCGAAATCGCGCAGCGGTTCCGGCTCCTCGTTCATGCGTCGGCCTCCGCCTCTAGTTCCGCATCACCGTCTCGTCGAGGTTCAGCAGCAGGTTCGCGATCAGGGTGTACGCGGCCAGCTCCGGCTCCGACAGGCCCGGTCGCGGCAGGCTCTCGCCGACGCGCACCGCTTTCTGCGCGGCGGCGTGGTCCTTCGCGTAGCGTTCGAGGTGCTGCTGCAGCGTGCGCTGCACCAGCTCCAGTTCCATCGGCTCCGGCGGACGCGACAGCACCACGCGGTAGGCGAAGCGGACGCGGTCGGCGGGGGTCGCGCCCCCTTCGACAAGCATGCGCTGGGCCAGGGCGCGGGCGGCCTCGAAGTGCTGCACGTCGTTCATCAATTGCAGCGCTTGCAGCGGCGTGTTGCTGCGCTCGCGGCGGCTGCACAATGCTTCACGATTGGGAGCGTCGAAGTTCGCCATGAACGGCGCCGGCGCGGTCCGCTTCAGGAACGTGTACAGGCTGCGGCGGTACAACGCGCCCCCCTTGTCCTGCGTGTAGTTCCCCGTGTTCGAGCCGCTGAACGCGACCGGCTCCCAGATGCGCGTCGGCTGGTACGGCCTGACCCCCTTGCCTCCCATCTCCAGGTTGATGAGGCCGCCCGCGAACAGGGCGTTGTCGCGGATCTGCTCGGCGTCGAGGCGCAGGCGCGGCCCGCGCGCGTGCAGCCGATCTTCCGGGTCGCGCTTCCACAGCTCCGGCGTCAGCCGCGACGACTGGCGGAACGTCGACGACATCACGATCTGCTTCACCAGCGCCTTCACGTCCCAGCCGCTTTCACGGAACGAGACAGCCAGCATGTCGAGCAGTTCGGGATGGGTCGGCGAGTCGCCCTGGGCGCCGAAGTCGGCGCTCGACTTCACCAGTCCGACGCCAAGGAACTGCTGCCAGAAGCGGTTGACGGTGACGCGGGCGGTGAGCGGGTTTTCCGGCGAAACGAGCCAGTTGGCGAGGTCGAGCCGGGTCGCGCGCCCCTTCGCGTCGGACTTCTTCAGCGGCGGCAGCGCGGCGAGCGTGCCAGGTTCGACCTTCTCGCCCGGCTTGTCGTACTGGCCGCGCACCATCACATGGCTGTCGCGCGGCTGGCCCAGCTCCTTGAAGATGAACGTGCCGGGGATGGCGGTGTTCAGGCTGTCGCGCTCCTTCGTCAACTCGGTCGTTTTCTTCGCGATCGGCTCGAAGATCGCCTTCGTCTCGGCGAGCACGTTCTGCAGATAGTGGTCACGCAGCTTCTTCTCGTTCGTTCCTTCGAGCTTCGGCAGCTTGAGCAGCGGGAGCAGGTCTTTCGGGATCGCCTTGTTGTCCTTGGCGTCGCGCGCTTGCAGAACCCAGTCGCGGAACGAACGGGCCGGGTCGTTGACGAATTTTGGGTCGGGGCCGTCGTTGGGATCGACATACGTGGCCGCCTTCAGCTTGTCAGCGAGCTCCTGCTGCGACTTGGTAATGAGCAGGTTCAGCTCGGCGAGACGTTTCTCCTGCTGCGGCGACGGGGCTTTCAGGAAGGGGTCGGTGGTCAGGGCGTTGCCGTCCATCGCGGGGCCGGACGCGGAGTAGAAGAAGGCGTAGAGGGAGTAGAACTCCTTGGCGCTGATGGGATCGAACTTGTGGTCGTGGCAGACGGCGCAGCCGCCGGTCAGGCCGAGCCAGGCTTCGGTCATGGTGCTGGTGCGGTCGACGGCGTAGCGGAAGACCCATTCGGAGTCGATGGAGCCGCCCTCGCTGGTGGAGACGTTGCAGCGGTTGAAGCCGGTCGCGATCAACTGCGCGCGGGTCGGGTTCGGGAGCAGGTCGCCGGCGAGTTGTTGAATCGTGAACTGGTTGAAAGGCAGGTTGTCGTTGAACGACTTGACGACCCAGTCGCGGTACAGCCACATCTGGCGTTCGTTGTCGAGGTGCAGGCCGTGCGTGTCGGCGTAGCGGGCCAGGTCGAGCCAGTGCCGCGCCATCTCCTCGCCGAAATGCTTCGAGCCGAGGTAGCGGTCGACCATCTTCTCGTAGGCGGTCGGCGACTTGTCCGTGGCGAAGGCGTCCACGTCGGCCGGCGTCGGCGGCAGCCCGGTCAGCGCGAACGACGCACGCCGGATCAGCGTCGCCCGGTCGGCTTCCGGCGACAGCGCCAGCCCTTCACGTTTCAGCCGATCCGCGATGAAGCCGTCGATGGGATTGCTCGACAGAAGCCCCGGCACCTTCGGCGTAGCGATCTTCACCGGCGCCTCGAACGACCAGTGCTTCTGGTACTCGGCGCCCTGGGCGATCCACTGCTTCAGCGTCTCCTTCTGGGCCGCCGTCAACTTCTTGTGCGAGCTGGGGGGCGGCATCATCTCGCCGCCCACCGTGGTGAAGATCCGTTGCACCATCTCGCTCATGTCGAGCTTGCCCGCCACGATCGGCGTGGTGCCCCTCTTGCCCGGCTTGGTGGCGTCCTCGCGCGAATCGAGCCGCACGCCGCCTTTCTTCGCGGCCGGGCCGTGGCACTGGAAGCAGTTCTCGGTGAGGATCGGCCTCACGTCGCGGTTGTACTCGATCTTCCCCTGGGCTGCTGTGTTGCTGGCGAGCAGCGCCAGGAAGCCGAGGGAAAGCGTCCAGCGAGCATGTCGCAAGAGGGAGAGCATGGCATGGCCCAGGTGTGACGGAGAGGCATCTTGGCGGATTGGTATTATCGCCGATCCAGGACGGTTTGCAAAGCAAATTAGGAAGGAGAGACTAACCGCAGAGACGCCGAGGAAAAGGCAGAGAAAGACAGGAGGTGAGAACAAGTAAGCGCCAAGCCCCACCATGAGCAACGCGATTGGTGGGGGTCGAAGCGGGTGCCGACTCACCCCCAGGAATCGCTTCGCTCATCCTGGGGCTTGGCGCGTCTCTCTCTCTCTCTCTCTCTCTCTCTCTCTTCGTCTTTCTCTGCCTTTTCCTCTGCGCCTCTGCGTCTCTGCGGTTAGTTCTCCCCTACTTCGGCACGATGAAGTCGGCCAAATAGAGCTGCGAGCTTTGGCGGCCGTCGCGGGTCGAGGTCCACATGAGCTTCGTGTAGTCGGGGTTGAAGACCGGCAGCACGTCGGCGCCGGGGGCGAACGTGAGCCGGGTCTTCGCGCCGCTGTCGAGGTTCATCCAGTACAGGTCGTAGTTCGGGCGGCCCGGCACGTTGTGGTCGGCGGCGGTGTAGAGGATGTGCTTGCTGTCCTTGTACCAGAACGGCGCCCAGAAGACCCACGACTCGTCGTCGGTCAGGGCCTTCTCGCCGGTGCCGTCGACGTTGATGACGTAGAGCTGGAGGTGGTCCTTCTTCTTGCGGTCGCTGCGGAAGATGACCTTGGTCCCGTCGGGGGAGAAGAACGGCCCGCCGTTGTAGCAGCCGGGGGCCTTGGTGAGCTGGCGGACGTTCTTGCCGTCGGCGTCCATGACGTAGAGTTCGAGGTTCTTCTCGCCGCTGCGGTTGGAGCAGAAGACGATCGACTTGCCGTTGGCGGAGTACGACCCCTCGGCGTCGTAGCCCTTGGAGTCGGTAAGGCGTTTGATGCCGGAGCCGTCGGCGTTGGCCTCGAAGATCTCCATGTAGGGGTCGAAGTCCCACGAGTAGCGGCGGCGTTTCTTGGTTGCCTTCTCCTCGTCGCGGAGCTTGATCTCGCCGGAGTAGTGGTTTTTCGCTTCGGGGTCGAGGTGGCTGCTGGCGAAGAGGATCTTTTTGCCGTCGGGCGAGAAGTAGCCGCAGGTGGTCTTGCCGAAGCCGGGGCTGACGCGGCGGGCGGCGCCGCTGGCGAGGTCCATGACGAACTGCTGGTAGAAGGGATTGTCCCCCTTCTCCTCGGCCTGGAAGATGATGCGCTTGCCGTCGGGGGCGAAGTAGCCTTCGCCGGCGCGGACGTAGTCGCGCGTGATTTGTGTGATGTTCTTCAGGTGCTCCGCTTCCAGTTTTTGATCCGTGTCGCTGATCTGGCCCAGGGCCAGCAGGCAGAAAAACAAGCTCCCCATGTGCGTTCCTCGTTGAATTCGTGCTTGCGAAGATCGAACCGAAGGCATTATAACGAACCGGCCCGTACCCCAACCATTCGCCCATGAAGCAAGGAAACGTCGATGCTGGAGACCCTGACGAAAGGCCCCGATTTCCTGCGCAGCCAACTGCCCGAAGGCGTCTCCGCCATCGTGTGGTACGTCATCCTGGGGCTTGGGACGCTGCTGGTGCTCATCGTCCTGTTCAAGATTTTCGGCCTGATCTTCGGCGGCAAGAAGGCGAAGGCCAGCGCGAAGATCCCGAAGCTGACCGAGAACCTGGCCGAGTACCCGCCGCTGAAAAGCAGCACGGGTGACCGCCAGCTCCGCATCGAAGGCGTGCCGGTGAGGCTGAGGCTCGTCGTGGTGGCGCCGGGCGGGACCGAAGCGGAAGCGAACCTCGACGATTTGGCCAAGATGCTCGACCGCGTCGTCTCCGGCCTGGGGAGCATCTACACGCACGACAAGCCGCGTGTGCGTGAATGGCCGGTGCAGCTCAGCTTCGAGGGCTTCGCGAACCACTTCCATCGGCAGACGCTGATCCCGAACGAAACCGACGGCGAGCAGTCGGTGTGGGTCGTGCTGGCGGGCCGGGCGAAGCTGGGGAAGTTCCAGGTCTTCATCGGGCTGGCGCTGCAAGCGATCAAGCCGACGACGATCGGTCGCAAAACCATCGAAGCGCACGAGTGGGACAGCGTGATCCGCGTTCGCGTGCGCGATTGAACGCAAGAAGCCGACATCGCGTCGGCTTCTTTCGCAAAGTGGTCAAGCCCGCTGCCGTCTGAGGCGGCGGGGTCACAAGATGGCAATAACCCCGCCGCCTCAGACGGCGGCGGGCTTGATACGTCAATCGATCACCCGTTGCGCGGCGGAATCGCGACGGGGGCGGCCGCCGGGGCGGCGGGCTGCAGCGCGATGTTGACATACGTGTGGACGTGCGGCAGGACGCGGTAGTTCCACACGAAGCCGGGGCCTTCGAGCCGCCAGAAGTGCCAGCGCTGGTTGTCGTTGGCGCCCTTGTCGCGGTAGAAGGCGAGATGCAGCCGGTCGAGGCCGCCGTTGCGGCGGATCAGTTCCATCACCTCGTCGCCGTCCTCGCGGCGGTACGGCGACAGCACGTCGCGCATGACCGTCTCAACCAGGCGGCGCTGGTCGGCCGTCAGCTCGCCGGCGCGGACGCCGGGATGGGCTTGGCCCTGCGCGCGGAAGCGGATCGACGGCTCCAGCTCGCCGGGGCTGCCGACGACGGTGGCCTGGCGGCGCTGGGCTTCGTTGAGGGCTTCGTAGACGCTGAGGACGCTGCGCGTCTGGTAGTTGAAGACGTTGCGGGCGCTGTAGCCTTCGGGGGTGTGGCCGTAGTACATGGGGCCGCCGAACGCGGTGTTCGGCTGGGAGTTGCCGTCGCAGCGGACGGTGAGGTGGTGGCCGGAGAAGACCCAGGCGAAGGGCTGGTTGCCGGTCGGGTCGCCGAAGATGTCGGCGCCGCAGGCGGTGAACGAGCCGCTGGCGTCGAAGGTGCCGCCGCGCGACATGCAGCGCCAGCCGTCGTCGCCGTTGCTGATGCTGCGAAGGATGCGTTCGTTGAGTTCGCGCTGGGCGGGGGTGTACACGTCGGCGATGCGGCGGCCTAGCGGCGCGTTGTACATGCGCTGGCGCGTCGCGGTGCGGCCCTGTTCGGCGCCGTGGTTCCAGGGGCGCACGACCTGCGTCTTCTGCTCGTCGCTGAGCGTGGCCCACAGTTCGCGGACCAGCGATTCGGCCGGCCTGGCGACGCGCTCCGGCTGGGCGGCGGGCTGCGCTGCGGCGGGCTGCGCCATCGCCGGAGTTGCACGAGTCACCGCTTCGAGCGCGGCGAGCGTGACGGCCGTGCCGCCGACGCCGCGCAGAAAGCTGCGGCGGTCGACCGCTGCGGGGGCGGGGGTGTCGTTGCAATCGGGACACGGGTTCAAAGTGGGATCGGACATGCCGGGCCTCCGTCGGGTGGGAAAAGGGAAGAGCCACAATCCACCTGCATCTTCGCGCGGGCCGCAAGGCGTGTCAAGCAGCAAATGGCGGTTGAGCGAAAGCGCGGAAGCGAACCGGGCTGAACTCAAACCTTCTCGGTAACCGTTCACCGGCTTTTCCCAGGCGCAGCTGGCGGCGGAGCGATTTCATAGGCTGACGAGCATGGGCGATGTCACCTGTGCGGGCTGTCGCGA
>JAYSSW010000246.1:0-9633 GCA_043720335.1 Planctomycetia bacterium | reverse complement strand
TGCAGGAAGGCGGTGTAGAGCGACTTCTTGTCCTGCTGCATCTTGGCGAGGTGGGGGAAGAAGCCGGCGTCGGGGGTCGACACGGTCAGGAAGCTGTTGGCCTGGCTGACGAGGGCCAGCCCGGTGACGTAGTAGTAGGCGAAGTAGCCCAGCCCGGTGACGAGGCTGAACCAGAGGGTGAACTTGGCCAGGGAGACGCCGTCGCGCGTCCCCTCCGAGTCGCGGATCTGCCGGAGGGCGAGCAGCGACAGCACGATGGCGAGGACGGCGATGAGCAGGAGGTACGACGGGAAGAAGAACGGCGTCCCCTTCACGAGCGCGACGCCCGCGCTGGCGAGGATGAGCAGGCCGAACAGCAGGCTGGCGACGAACCCGGCGATGGCCAGCCCGGAAACGGGGCGGTAGTCGGCGCCGGATTCGCTCTTGACGGTCGAAGGAACTGGGTCGGCCATGGAAGTGTCGCAGCGTTCGGAGGAAGGCTTCCCGGCGGGCGCAGCGCCGCTCGGGAAGCCGGTCTTGGTTGCCACGCGGATCAGTCGTCCCCGCCACCGCCGGAATCGGAGATGTCGGTGAGCATGGCGCGGCGGGCGGCGTCGCCGATGTTGGTGCCGTAGGCCTGCACCGCGCCGGAGGAGTCGAGGTAGATCTTGTCCTGGAGGATCTCCTGGACGACGATGACGAGCTTGTCGGTCGTCTTGAGGTCGACGAGCGGGCGGGCGCCGGTGTTGAGCGCGACCATGCGCTTCTGGATCAGGGTGGAGAGCTTGAAGCGCCCCCCGACCTTGTTGACGATGCCTTCTTCTTTGAGCTCATCGAGCATGGCGGACCTCAAACGAACAGGGATTGCACCAGGGCACGCAGTTGATGGTAGGCTCGCTCCAGGTGCTGGTCGTCGTTGACGATCACGTGGTCGTACCTCGGAGCGAAGCGGAGTTCACGCAGGGCGGTCTGCAGGCGGCGTTCGATCGTCTCCTCGGACTCGGTGCCTCGCTTGCGGAGCCTGCGCTCGTACTCGTCGGGGGAGGACGACTGGATGAAGGCGGAGACGAGATCGGGGCAGCGTTCCTTCACTTGCTGCCAGCCCTGCACGTCGACGTCGAGGATGACCCCCATGCCGGCGGCGCGGTGCGGGCCTACTTCGCTTTCCAGGGTGCCGTAGCAGTTGCCGTGGACCTCGGCCCATTCGAGGAATTCGCCCCGGTCCCTGGCGTCGAGGAACTGCTCCCTGGTCCAGTAGTGGTAGTGGACGCCAGCGGTCTCCCGGGGACGCGGCATGCGGGTGGTCACCGACACCGACAGCCGCAGGGGCCAGGCGTCCTTGAGCAGCTGGGCGATCAGGGTCGATTTGCCGCTGCCGCTGGGGCCGGAGAGGACGAGCAAAGGAGCGGGTTTCATGCGTGGCTCCTCCGCTACTCGACGTTCTGGATCAGTTCGCGGATCTTCTCGAGGATCCCCTTGATCTCGACGACCTGCCTGGAGATCTCGACGTCCGCCGCCTTCGAGCCGATGGTGTTCGTCTCGCGCGCCATTTCCTGGACCAGGAACTCCAGCTTGCGGCCTGGGCTTTCGTCCTCCTTCATGATCTCCTGGAAATGGTCGAGGTGGGTGCTGAGCCTGACCACTTCCTCGGCGATGTCGCTGCGCTCGGCGAAGATCGAGACCTCGCGAATGAGATCATTACGGTCGATCTGCACGTCGTGTTCGGCGAGGAGTCCGCGGACGCGCTCGAAAAGCCGGTCGCGGAACGATCCGACGACGAGGGCGGCCCGTTCGCGGACCACGGCGAGGTGCTTGGCGATGCTGTCGCGGAGCGCGAGCAGCTCGGCCGCCATCGCCTTGCCTTCGTCGCGGCGCATCGTGTGCAAGTGGGCCAGCGCGTCGGAGAGCACCTTCTCGATGGTCGTCCAGTCGTCGTGCAGATGGTGACCGAGCGCCGCCGATTCGGGGACGACGCCGGGGAGCGACAGGGCGGACGCGAAAAGCGACTCCCCGTGGTCGGACAGCCCCAGCTGCTTGCCGACCTGCCTGATCTGTTCGAGGTAGCTCGCCAGGGCGACGGGGTTGATGCGGAAGTCGTGGGCGGTCGCCTTGCGTTCGCAGCGAAGATGCACCTGCAGGGTGCCCCGCTTGACCGAACGGCGGACGACCTTCTCGACCTCGGCTTCGAGCAGATGGTACGGGTCGGGAGCGCGCAGCGAGACCTTCAGGTAGCGGTTGTTCAAGGCTCGCAGTTCGATGGACAGGGTCAGCGCTTCGCTTTGAAGCCTGGCTTCCCCGTATCCGGTCATGCTGAGAAGCACGCCCACCTCGTCGGTTGGAGTCGTCGCCCCGCCGCTGGGACGGGGTTCCAAGATGGCTCAAGCCCACGGACAGGCCGTAGGCTTGAAAGGAGTCGCGTCGTCGGCGGCTGGAATCGGGCTGGCCTAGCGGCCGAAGGCGGAAGTCTGGCTGGTGGCGGCGTCGGTCTGGATCGCCTTGACCTGGATCATGGTCAGCCCCAGCCAGATGAGCGCCAGGTAGATGGTCAGGCGGGTGAACTGGTCGCCGGCGCGGGAGCCGAACGGGCTGGAGCCGCCGGAGCCGCCCAGGGCGCCGATCAGGCCGCCCCCCTTGCCGCGCTGGATCAGCACGAGGACGATCAGGAACAACCCAAGGAACAGGTTGACGACGGCAAGGACATAGACCAGAAAAATCATGGCCAGCTCTCTCGATTCTTCCTGAATGGAACAAAGGTTGATTATAAGGGGGAACGATCGCAGCGGAAAGGCCGGTTCGCCAGAGAATAAGACAGCGCCCCGGTTTCATCTCGCCGGTCGTGGTTGATTGGCGCTCGCGGGCGTCCTGCATGTGTGGTACAAAAGGACGAACCGAGGATCCGACCATGCCGCCGACGATCCGCCGTTCGCTCCTGGCCGCCGCCTTCCTGGCGCTCCCCTGCTTGCTCGCGCTCCACGCCGGCGACGCCGTTCAGCCCAACGTGGCGCCCCTGCGTCGGCCCGTCGCGCTGGCGCTCGTGAACGACGGGCAGACGCTCCTCGTCGCCAACCGCGACTCCGGCTCGATCTCCCTCCTCGACACGCAGACGCTCAAGATCGTCGCCGAGCAAACCGTCGGCAAACGCCTGTCCGCCCTCGAAGGCGTGGGCAGGCTCGCCTTCGTCACCGACGAATCGGCCGACGAACTTGTCTCGTTCGTGCTGCGCGACGGCAGACTGCACGAGCTGCGCCGCCTCAAGACCGCGCCCAGCCCGGTCAGCGTCCGCGTTAGCGCCGATGGCAGGACCGCGACGGTCGCCTGCCTTTGGCCTCGTCAACTTCAGGTTTTCGATCTGTCGCGCAAGCAGGCCGAGTCGGCTCTCATCGATCTCCCTTTCGCCCCGCGACACCATCGGCACCTCCCCAGTTCGTGGAAGGTCGTCGTCGCCGACGCCTTCGCGGGGAAGCTCGCGGTGGTCGACCTCGCACGCAAAACCATCGATTCGACACGCACGCTGGCGTCGCACAATCTGCGCGGCCTCGCCTTGGATCCGGCTGGCAAGCATCTGCTCGTCACGCATCAAACGCTCTACAGCCAGGGCCGGGCGAACCCGGGCGACATCCGCAGCGGCAGCCTGATCGAGAACAGCCTGCGCCGTTTGAATCTCGCCAACCTGGTCGACCCGCAAGCCGACCTGCTGCGCGACGAACGGCTCTACAGCCTGGGAGACGTGGAGCAGGGCGCCGGCGACCCGGCCGAAGTCGCCGCGTTCGGCGACGGCCGGGTCGCGGTCGTCGTGTCGGGGACGAACGAACTGCACGTCGGCAAGCCGGAACAGGCGCTCTGGACGCGCGTCCCCGTCGGCCAGCGTCCGACGGCAGTCGCGGTCGATGCGAAGCGTGGCCGGGCTTATCGTGGCCGGGCTTATGTCGCCAACACGTTCAGCGATTCGATCTCGGTCGTCGACCTGAACGGCGCCAAGGTCGTCGCCACGGTGTCGCTCGGCGAATCGAGGCCGCTCAACCCGGCGGAACGTGGCGAAGCCCTTTTCTTCGACGCCCGCCTGTCGTTCGAGGGTTGGTTCAGCTGCCACAGCTGCCACACCGAGGGCCACAGCAACGGCCAACTCAACGACAACCTTTCGGACGGCTCGTTCGGCACGCCCAAACGGGTGCTGTCGCTGCTCGGCACGAAGGACACCGGCCCGTGGGCCTGGAACGGCAAGATGGCCGACCTGGAAAGCCAGATCCGCCAGTCGATCCGCAGCACGATGCACGGCGCGAAGCCGACCGAGGCGCAGGTCAACGACCTGGCCGCGTACCTGCGTTCGCTGCCGCCTCCGCCGTCGCTGTTGAAATCGCGAGGCAAGCTCGACGAGGCGAGTTTCGAGCGGGGCAGGGGAGTCTTCACCCGCGAGAAGTGCGGCGACTGCCACGCCGCGCCCGCCTACACCACGCCGCGCACCTACGACGTTTGGGCACGTGAAGAAGCGGGTGGCACGCACTTCAACCCGCCGTCGCTGCGCGGCGTCAGCCAGGGAGGCCCGCATCTCCACGACAGCCGCGCCCGCACGCTCGACGAGGTCTTCACCCGCTACGCCCACCCGCGCGGCGTCAAGCTCAGCGAAGCCGACCTGCGCGACCTGCTGCATTTCCTGGGCGGGCTGTGATCCGGGTGCTGTTGCCTTCCACCAGTCCGAATCGTGATCATGATGCCGTGCATTTGCACCAAAGGTGCTGCATATCAAAGCCCAGGGACGCGCAGCGCACCCTGGGAACGCGTACCTGCCAAGGTTTTTTACGCCAACGGCGTTGCATCACGATCATCGCTTTCATTGATGCAGCCCCGTTGGGGTAGAGCGCAGGAAGTTCACGTTTCCCAGGGTGCGCTGCGCGTCCCTGGGCTTTGTTATGCAGCACCTTTGGTGCAGAAGGAGAAACACGACATCGCTGTCTTCTTGGGCCTTGTCGAATGTGCCGGGCGTTCGTGGCGGAACCGACAGGTTCGCGCGGATTCGCGGACGGAAGCGGCAGCGTGTCGGCATAATCGTCGTCGAACTTTGCCGATTGTAGCGACCTTGCAAAACAAAGGACGGCGCTCGCGGGAACCCGCGTGAATCGCTCGAATCGCGCCGTTCGCCAGGCTTGCCGAGCGACGATAGGAACCGCATGAACCTCTCGCGTTGAATCAACACCTGGATTGTGCAGCCTGGAATCGCAGCCTGTGCATGCGTCCCTGCAGAAGAACGGAATCGCCTGTGGCCGCACTGCTGTCCCTCCGTCGAGCGACGCTGCTCGTCACCTCGTTCGCCATGATCGTCCCCACGCTGCGGGCGCAGGAAGCCGCCAAGCCCGTTGAAGCGGTCCCGCAGGCGTCGAAGCCGGTCGAGATCCATCCGCAGGCCGACGTGTATCTGCTGCGCGGCGGGCTTGGCTTCTTCTCGCTCGGTCTCGACGCGCTGGCCGAGAAGATGAACCAGGAAGGCTTCTCCACCCACGTCCATCTGCACCTCAACTGGCGCAGCGTGGCCGGCTCGATCCGCAACCGCAACGTGCAGACGCCGATCGTCCTCGTCGGCCACTCCTACGGCGCCGACGACATCATCAAGATCGCCTCGCAACTCGAGATGTGGGGCATCACCGTCGACTTGTTGGTGACGCTCGACCCGGTGCTTCCCCCGCCGATCCCGAAGAACGTGCGCCACTCGGTGAACCTCTACTGCGCCAGGAACTACATGGGCTTCGTGCCGATCTGGCGCGGCGTGCCGGTCTTCGGCGAGAACGGCAACCTGGTCGGCAACGTCGAGAACATCGACGTCCGCAACCGCCCCGACATCGCCGAACCCGGCGTCTCGCACGGCACCATCGACGACAGCCCCCTCATCCACCAGCACATCCTGTCGCAGTCGCGCAACCTCGGCGGCGCCGGCGTCCTGCTGCACTTGTCCCACAAGACGGCGCCCGGCAGCCCCGCCCCGGCGCCTGCCAGCAGCAAATTTCTCTCCTCGCTTTCGATCCGTTGATCGCTGGACAAAACATCGCGCACTCGAAGGGATGCCTCGCCACGTGCGATCTCCCGAAATGGCGGGAGAGATGAGCCTCCCTCTCCCCGTACGGGGAGAGGGACCGAGGGTGAGGGGTCATCCCACGTCAGAAGAAAGAGAAGTCCAGGAAACTCGATTCATGTTTACGTTAGGCGAACGGCCTGCGTAAGCGGGCTGGTGGAAATGTCAATCGTTGCAAATCTGGACCAGCCCGCTTACGCAGGCCGTTCGCCGGGCTTTCGATGCTTCAACGACCCCCGAAGTGGAAGAGTGAGCAAGCGGCTTCGATCCCATCGAGAAGTTGTTCCCGGTTTTCCTAAGCCACGATTCTCATTTTCTGCATTCACTTCGCGCCCCGGCGCTGTTACGATGCCAAGGAAGGCATCGCGTCCATCCACGGGGCAACTCCCATGACCTCCTCGCAAATCATCTGCCCGCACTGCGGCGCCCAGTTGAACTTCGGCCTGGAAATCACGCCCGGCATGGCGGTCGACTGCCTCGTCTGCATGGCGAACTTCGAGGCGATGCCCGGCATGGCGCTCGTCAGCGAATCGCCGCAACCGGCGCTCGCGGCGACGACGCAGGAGCCGCTGCCACTCCCCGCGACCCCGGCGCCGACTCCGGAACTTCCGCCGACTGCGTCCGTGCCGCCGATCCCGCTCGCGAAAAGCGAAGCGGTGTTGATGTCGCTGCCGTTCGCGCCGCCGCAAGTCGAGGAATCGTCCGTTCCCGCAGCGCCACCCGTCCGACGCGGCAGCGACTACCTGCTGTTCGGCGTGCTCAGCATCGCTGCGTGCATAGGCTTGTTCTTCGCACTGGCGCAGTTCCAGGCAGGCGACGAGGAGATCGACGAGCCGAAGCCCCCCGTCGTCGCGCCGACGCCGTTGGCGCAGGGGCCGGAACCACCGCAGGGAGGCGAAGCGCCGAAGAAGGACGAGCAGGGGCGCAATCTCTTCGGGGGGTGGAACTCGAAGGACACGGACATCAACCCGGTCCTCGTTGCTCCGAAAAAGAAGAAGCAGGACGACGAGCTGCTGTCGGTGGTGCTGCCGCGTGCGCTCGCCGACTCGGACGCCGAGCTGTACGCCAAGGCGATGGAGCTGGCCAAGCAGTCGCTCGAATCGGGCAACTACGACCAGGCGGTCGTCTGGTTCCAGATCGCGGGCAAGCTGCACCACAACGACCAGGTGATGCAGGGGCTGCAGCTCGCCGAGTCGCGCCGCACGGCGTCGATGATCGAGGCGTCGCGCCAGCGCCTGCAGGCCGAGCGCGAAAGCCGGCTGGCGGGCTACGAGCGCTGGATGGTGAAGGGGAAGGCGTCGTTGTTCCTGCAGGAGTTCGACAAGGCCGTCGACTTCTTCCAGCAGGCGTTGAAGCTGTTCCCCGACGACACGCGGGCGCGCGAGTCTTTGGCCGAGGTCGAGGTCGCCCGGCGCCGGATGCAGGCCTTGCAGACCGAGGAGCAGCGTCGGCTCGCCCTGCTGCGCGAACGCCGCGCGATCCAGTCGTCCGAGGACTTCAAGCGGGCGATGACCAGCGGCAACCAGGCCCTCAACCGGGGCAGCTTCCTGCAGGCGCTGGGCAATTTCAGCGAGGCCAAGCGCATCTGCCCCTGGGACGAGGCCGCGCACGACGCCTGGGACCGCGCCCGCCGCGGCCTCGACAACGAGCAGGAGATCGCCCGCCAGCGCGAGAACGAGCAGTCGCGCGAGGAGATCGCGCGGCGTCGGAAGCAGGAGCAGCGCGAGCAGGCGATCACCTTCGACCTGCTGATGCTCGAAGGCCGCAAGGCGCTCGACAAGCAGCAGTACGACGTCGCGGTGGTGTCGTTCGCGCAGGCGATGCATCTGCGGCCCGACCTGGCCGAGCCGGCCGAGCTGCGCAAGCAGGCGGAGCGCAGCCGGGACGACCTGGACAAGGCGCAGTCGGCCGTCGCCAAAGCGCGCGCCGACAAGCTGATCCGCGAATCTCAGGTTGCGTTCCAGCGGAGCGAAACGCTGCAGCGCGAACAAGCATTGCAGCGCAGGAAAGACGACGCCGAGCGCGACCTGAACCTGATGCAGCAGCTCGTCCTCGACGCGAACGTCGCCCTCGCCACGCACGATTTCGGCAAAGCCATCGAGCTGGCAGGCAAGGGGAAGTTGATGCAGCCGCTCGACCTGCGGTTCGGCACGCTGTTCGACGAAGCGAAGCAGGGCCAGAAGACGCGCCTAGACGCCATCGAGCGCGATCGGCTGCTGATTCAGGAACTGAAGCTCGCCAAGGACGACGCGCAGAAACGCCGCCTCGAGGACAAGCAGCGGGCCGAGACGGTTGTGTTCGCCAAGGAGAAGGAGAATCGCCAGCGCCTTGGTTTCGAGCTGATGCTGAAGGAGGGCAGGCAAGCGATGACGGCCGGCCGCTTCGACCTGGCGCTCGTGCAGTTCGAGGGGGCGCGGCGGCTCCAGCCGAACCATCCCGAACTGCTCCAGTGGATCCCCAAGGCCCGCAAGCAGCGCGAGGCGTTCAACCAGAACGTCGCGCAGGAGCAGCAGAAACGGGCCGAGGAAGTCGCGCTCGCCCAGGCGGTCTCGATCAAGCAGAAGGAGAAGGTCGACGAGTTCCAGGCCGAGCAGGCGAAGATCCGCCAGCAGCAGCGCCGCAGCCGTGACTTCGAGCAGGCCATGATCGAGGGCAAAGTCGCGCTCGGCAAGGGGAAGTTCGACATCGCCGTCCAGCAGTTCGACATGGCGCTTCAGCTTCGCGGCGACGACCCGAAGCTCGCCAAGCTGCGGGAGCAGGCGCAGGCGGGGCAGGAGGAGCAGGCCGCCCGCAAGGCGAAGGACGACGAGCGCGTCGCGCTCGAGCGCGCCCGGCAGAATGAAGAAGCGAAGCAGCGCCAGGCCGACCGTGCACTGGTGGAGCAGGAGCGGTCGATTCTCGCCCAGGCGAAGAAGCAGCAGCAGGATTTCGACACGCAGTTGAAGCGAGGCCAGGACGCGCTCGGCAGGAAGAAGCTGGACCAGGCCGTCGTCGCGTTCTCGCAGGCGCTGGCGCTGCAGCCGAACGACGCCGCCGCGAAGGAGGGCTTGCAGCTCGCGCGCGAGCTGCGCGACGCCTCGCTCGCCCAGGCGGTCGCTGCGGACGAGCAACGGGCCAGTGACCGCGACGCCGCGGCGGCGAAGCAGCGCGAGAAGCAGGCGGAGCGTAACGCCGAGCAGCTCGTGAAGTTCGGCGAGAAGGCGCTTTCGCGCAAGGAGTACGACTCGGCCCATGTCGCGTTCACGCAGGCGCTGCAGATCCGGCCCGACGACGCGGCCGCCAAGCTCGGCCTCGACCGGGCGCGGGAAGGGCGACAGCAGTTCGTGTCGCAGCAGTCGGCCAGCAGCGACGAGGCCAGGCAGCGCCACGAGCTGCGCAAGGCCGAGGAGGACGCCCAGCGCAAGGCGGTCGCCGACGCCAAGGCCAGCGCGACGCGGCTGACCCAGCAGAAGCACGATCTCGACGCCCAGCACCTCACGAAGCTGCTGGCGACCGCGCGGGCCGGCATCGAGCTGCGCCAGTTCGACGCCGCCAGCGCCGCGCTGGACGCCGCACGCAGGATCACCCCCGACGACCCCGCCATCGCCCGGCTG
>JAYSSW010000245.1:0-2119 GCA_043720335.1 Planctomycetia bacterium | reverse complement strand
TGGCGCACGCGCATGTCGGCGTGGCCGAGCAGCGCAACCAACTCATTGACAGCGCGGTTGTCAAAACCTTCGGCGAGCAGCTTCTTGACCTCAGTAACAAGAGGGTCGTCCTTGCGGGTCGGGTCGGTGATCTTGAAGATGCGGCCCTTGTTGGTGAGGCCCCAGCCGTCGACCCAGTCGCTGACGTAGAAGGCGCCGTCGGGGCCGAAGTCGCCGTCGGTGGCGAGGACGGACCAGACGAACTGGTGGGTGGGTCCGACTTCAAAAGAAGCGCCCTTGGCTTTGAGGGCGAAGGAGTGGATGCCGCTGCCGCCGCCGTTGCCCCGGAAGTCGCAGAGGAAGAAGTGGCGCTGGTATTTTTCCGGCAGCTGGCTGGTGCCGGGGTGGTAGGTGAGGCCGGAGGGGCCGTTGCCGATGTGGGCGAGGGGGGGCAGGACGTAGCTGGCGGTGTTGGTGGGCTGGGTGTGCCAGATGCGTTCTGCGTTCCAGGGTCCGAGGGCGGGGAGGTACTGGTAGCCGAGTCGCCAGCCGGAGTCGCCCCCTTCGACGAGGTGGACCCAGCGGGCCTTGTCGCCGCCGTCGGCGTTGTTGTCGCCGGTGAAGAGGTTGCCGAACTCGTCGAAGGCGAGTTCCTGGGGGTTGCGGAGGCCGGAGGCGACGATCTCGAGTTCGGAACCGTCGGGGTTGCAGCGGAGGACGGAGCCAGTGTCGGGGGCGAAGAGGTGTCGGCCTTCGGTTTTGACGTTGAGGCCGCGGTCGCCGATGCTGAAGTAGATCCTGCCGTCGGGGCCCATCTTCAGGCCGTGCAGGTCGTGGCCGAGGAAGGCGACGTGGACGCCGTAGCCGGTGGAGAGGACTTTCTTGACGTCGGCGCGGCCGGTGCCTTTGGTGTCTTCGAGGAGCCACAGCGAGGGGATGTTGGTGAACCAGACCTTGCCCTTGTGGGCGAGGACGCCGGAGCCGATGCCGTCGGCGGCCTCTTTATAACCGTCGGAGAAGACGGTCGACTTGTCGGCGACGCCGTCGCCGTCGGTGTCCTCGACGAGGCGGACGCGGTCCATCTCGGTCTCGTACTCGGCCGTGAACTTCTTGGCGTGGTGCTTCTTGTACATGGCGACGCGGTCCTCGACGGTGCGGCAGGCCAGCTCGTCGTCGATCCAGTACATGTGCCCGCGGTTGTCGGTCACGCCTTTGTGCAGGCGGAACGTCTCGGCGACGTAGCAGCGGCCCTTGTGGTCGAAGGTGAAGGCGACCATGTTGGCGACGTGCGGCTCGGCGGCCCACTTCGTCGCGACCAGCCCGGAGTCTTTCGGGAACTGCATGCGCTGGATCGTCTTCTTCCAGTCGTCGCTGGCCTTGGCGACCCGGCCGGCGTAGGGGTCGGGGGGCGTGTCGCCAACGGGCGAGTCGCCGGCGAAAGCGGCCAGCAGCCCGGTCGCCAGCGCCAGCGCGGCGCCAACCGCGAGAAGGGAGCGTCGTCGTTGCATGGGAAACCTTGGGGAGAGCGCGTTTGCAGTCGTGTCCAGCAATCGATATTAAATGAACACGTCGGCCCAGCGAAGCAAAAACCGGCGGTCGTTCCCGTCATTTCATCCCCCCGGACGGACTCCCATGCTCGACCAGGCGATCCTCTGCGGCATGGCGCTCGTCGGTGGCAGTCATGATGCCAGGCGCGCCGGGCAGAACATGATCGAGCCGGCCGCGTGCGGGGCGGCCGTGCTGTTTGGCCCGCACACCTGGAACTTCAAGGAGACGGTCGCGAACCTGCTGAAGCACGCAGCAGCACGTTCAGGTTGCCGACGCCGACGCGCTGCGGCACGAGACGCTGCGGCTGCTAGCCGACCGGGCGCTGCGCCGGCTGTTGGGCGAAGCCGCCAGCAACGTTGTGCTGACGCAGCAAGGCGCGACGACAGAACGCTCGACGCTCTTGATGAGTTGCTGCCGCCGGAGATCGCGCAGAGGGCGACGAGCAACGCGAGACCCGCCTGCTGTGTCGTTGAATTGTCCACCGAAATGGTTGTGCAGCGCACGGAAAATGGCACTCTTTGCCCCGGCGGGGCAACGGAATGTAGCCACGGGTGGAGCGAAGCGCAACCCGTGGTTGCGATCTGAAGCGGGC
>JAYSSW010000244.1:0-4620 GCA_043720335.1 Planctomycetia bacterium | reverse complement strand
CGGGGGTTATTCGGATAGGCTCTTAGCCACAGACTCTAGTTTCGGACACAGAGGCCACAGAGCAAATGCAGGGAGGGGAAGCCGAAGCCTCCCTCTCTGCCTTTCCTCTGCGTCTCTGCGGTTAGGCTTTTGACCTTGCAGCTACGGGATGCGCAGAGCGTTGCACGTCGCTTCGTAGCTTTCTTCCAGGTCGAGCGGGATCGAGAAATCGTCGGCGAGCCACAGCGGCAGCGTCGGCAGCGGCTTCCCCAGGGCGAGCGGTTCGAGCCAGGTCTCGAAGTGCCATTTCGTCCGCTTCGTTGATCGGCAGGCCACGGCGTAGAGCGGCGGCGGTTCGGCGCCGAGCAACGGGTCGGTTTGGCCGATCAGCTCCATCAGGTCGGCGTACAGGTTGAATGAACGTGTCGTAACGACGTCGACGATGGTCACCGAGACCTGGTTCTGCAGCAGCGTCGCGCACTTGGCGACGAACGCCCGGCGATGCTCGGGGCGGTCCTTGTTCGCGGGGCTGACCAGTTCGATGGCCGCGACCAGGCGCCGGTTCCGCTTCGTGTCGAAGACGCGGACCTCGTACTCGTCCATCGCAGGCAGGTCGGTTTCCACGGCGAGCGTCGGCAGGGCAGGCGCCCACACGGCGGTGGCGACCGCGTCGCCGTGTCCGTTGCCCGTGTGATGTTCGGCCACGTCATCCTTCTCGTAGGTGGCCACGTCGATTTCGACGAACGCCCCCGCATGCACGCGCGGAGCAGCGACGTAGCGCAACGGCAGCCTCCGCGACAGCGACTGGACGATCGCCATCGGCCAGCCGCCGTGGAAGCCTTCCCACGAAGTCGCTTCGTCGAGCGGCGGACGGAAATGGTCGCGCAATGGCATGGGAATGTTCCTTTCTCTTCTGGGAACGAGCCGGGCTTCACGCATCCTCGCATGGTTTCGCCGCTCCCTTCCGGTCGCGGTTCCTGCGCCTGCGGCTTCGCGAGCGGTTCATCAATCGCCGTTCAGCTTGCGCAGGCGAGGCGACAGGCGGAGGATGCACTCGACGCGCTCGAACTCGTTGAGCCAGTCCTGGGCGACGGCGGCGAGGAGCGGGTCGGTTCCGATGCCGGTGGCGCAGCCTTCGCCGGACATCGCTTGCAGCAGGGAGCGGTACTTGGCGAGGGTGCGTTCGCCGAAGCGGGAGACCTCGTGGCCATCCTCGCTGAAGAAGACGAGGACGGGGACGCGGTTGCCGCCGTTGATCTGGAGGGCCTGCTGCACGTCGGCCGCCTCGTCGCGGTCGAGGAAGCGGACTTGCAGGCAGGGGGCGAGCTGGGCGAAGCGCTCGAAGATGGGGCACTGCGTGGCGCAGTCGCCGCACCACGCGCCGGCCAGGCACAGGATCGGCGTCTTCCGCTTGAACGACGCCAGGAGTGACTGTTGAGCCGGCGTCAGCACGACCTGGTCGTGGCACGACTTCCAGCGCGCCTGGTGCGCGTCGGTGCCGTAGCGCTGGAGGAAGTCGGCGTAGGGGAGGCCCGCTTGCTGCTTCGCGAAGAGGTTCATCGGTCGTCCTTTCAAGGAACGTATCAGAGCGTGTTTCCCTTCTTGATACGCCACGGAGGTTGTCTTGGGAATCGGCGCCGTCGCTCGTATGTTTTCTCCATGGCCCAACCCACCATGACGCCGTCGCGCGGCCGACTGTTGATCGTCCTGGCGGCGCTCCTGTGGAGCCTGAGTGGCGCCTTCACGAAGCTGCTGACGCGCTCGACCTGGTTCGGCGTGGATGAGCCCGCCATCGAGCCGTGGCACGTCGGGCACATGGCGGTGCCGGTGCAGATCGTCTGCTACCGCATCCTGTTCGCGGGCGCCGTGCTGCTGCCGACGCTGCGGCCTTCGCAGCTGCGCGTGAAGCCGCTCATGTTCGTGATGCTCGGCTGCTTCGCGCTGATGAACATCACCTTCATCACCGCCCAGGCGCTCGGCAGCGCCGCCAACGCGATCCTGCTGCAGTACTCCGCGCCGCTGTGGCTCTACCTCGCCGGCGTCTTCTGGCTCGGCGAGAAGCCCGACCGCCGCAGCACGCTCTGCCTCTTCCTCGGCCTCGCCGGCATCGGCATCATCCTCGTCGGCGGCTGGCAGTCGGGCAGCCCTCTCGTCCTCGCGCTCGCCCTCGCCAGCGGCTTCCTCTACGCCGGCGTCCTCCTCTGCCTGCGCCTGCTGCGCGACCTGCCCGCCGGCTGGCTCACCGTCTGGAACCACCTGCTCGGCGGCCTGTTGTTCCTCCCCTTCGTCCTGATGCTGCGGCCTCCGACCTGGCAGCAGTTCGTCGTCCTCTTCCTGTTCGGCGCCATCCAGATGGGCCTGGCCTACTTCCTCATGGCGCGCGGCCTGCAGTCGGTCAGTCCGCAGGAAGCCGGCACGATCACGCTGCTCGAACCAATCCTCAATCCCGTCTGGGCCTACCTCGTTTCCGGCGAAACCCCCGACAACTTCTTGACGTACCTGGGCGGCGCTGTCATCCTCGCGGCTCTGGCGTGGTGCTACTGGCCCTTCCAGAAGCCCGCCGCGAGCGAGGGCCTCACAGCGAACCACGCGGAACCTGACTAACCCTGAGCGCAAGCGAGGGGATCGCAGCGGACCACGCGGAACCAATGAAACACAGCAACACGTTGCCCGAAATTCTCATCCTGGCAGTGCCATGCGATCCCCTCGCTTGCGCTCAGGGTTCGTTAAAGGAGCCTTCCCATGCGACACCTCCTCTGCCTTCTACTTCTCGCGGCCGCTTCCTCGCTCCACGCCCAGGAGAAGAAGCCCGGCGACGCGATGATCGACAAGTATCTCGCCGCCGAAGCCGACAAGCTGGCGGCGAAGTACCTCGACGGCGCCAAGACCATCGACGAATGGAAGGCGAAACGGCCTCGCCTGCACCGCGAGTACATGGACATGCTCGGCCTTTGGCCCGTCCCGGAGAAGACGCCGCTGCACGCGACCAAGACCGGCGAGAACGAGGCGCATGGCGTCGTCGTCGAGAACGTCCACTTCCAATCGAAGCCGGGGCTTTATGTGACGGCCAACGTCTATCGCCCGAAACATAACACCACGAAGCTGCCCGCCATCGTCTATGTTTGCGGCCACTCCGGCAAGGGCCGCGACGGCGTCAAGACGGCGTTTCAGGATCATGGCTTCTGGTTCGCCAACAACGGCTACGTCTGCATCGTGCTCGACACGTTGCAGCTCGGCGAGATCCCCGGCGTGCATCACGGCACTTACGGCCGGCCGTGGGGGCATCTCAAGTCGTGGGGCGTCGATGATGCCGAGAAGATGAAGAACCACAACCGCTTCTGGTGGCACAGCGTCGGCTACAGCCCGGCGGCGGTCGAGTGCTGGAACGGCGTGCGCGCCATCGACTATCTCTGCACGCGGCCCGACGTCGACCCCGACAAGATCGGCGTCACCGGCATCTCCGGCGGCGGGGCGGCCACCTTCTGGATCGCCGCCGCCGATGACCGTGTCAAGGTCGCCGTCCCCGTCTCCGGCATGAGCGACCTCGAGTTCTACATCAAGAACAAAGGCGTCAACGGCCACTGCGACT
The DNA here is from genome assembly GCA_043720335.1 of Planctomycetia bacterium. Classification (GTDB taxonomy): domain Bacteria; phylum Planctomycetota; class Planctomycetia; order Gemmatales; family Gemmataceae; genus JAYSSW01. The sequence continues at coordinate 1,052 of JAYSSW010000244.1, read as the reverse complement.
GCATGTTCCTGCACAACACCTACCATTGGGACTGGACCACGATCGCGGCGATGGTGGCTCCCAGGCCGTTGCTGTTCGCCAACAGCGACAACGACCCGATCTTCCCGATGGACGCCAACCGCCGCATTTTCGCGAAGCTCCAGACGATCTACGGTATGTACGGAGCGGAGAAGGCCGTCCAGGAACATGTCAGCAAAGGGGGCCACGACTACCGCCCCGACCTGCGCCGCGCGATCTTCCATTTCTTCAACGTTCATTTGAAACGGTCCCCCACGGCGCTGGTCGAGGACAGCGCGAAATACACGCCGCTCGAAGGCCGCAAGCTGCGCGTCTTCCCGGAGGACAAGGATCTGCCGAAGGACGCGATCAACCACCGCATCGACGAGACGTTCATCACCCCGGCGAAGGTGGCGCTGCCGGAGAAGGGCAAGTTCGCCGAGTGGAAGAAGGAGATGGTGGAGCAACTCCGCAGGACAAGTTTTCGCGGGTTGCCCTCCGAAGTTCCGGCAGCAACTCGACTCGGGAATTTTTTTGAAATCGAGGCGATCCAAGCTGAGGCATTTACCATTTCGGTGACCAAACTACCGAAAGGAAAGGCAAAGGACTTGAAGAGTGAATTCGCGTCGTTGGTGGTTCTTGATTCCACGGAAGAAGCATGGACGAACAAGAATGAAGATATGTCCAGTGCGATGGTCGCAGCGATGGAAAAACGAGGCCCGTTGATCCCTTTGCTGTTTCGAGGAGCAAGTTGGGATTCAAAATCGGTGAACTCGACATTGGCAACGGTTTGGACAGAAAATAGTCCTCCAAATTTCATCACGCGAAGCCATGCGTTGTTGGGCCGATCTGTTGATGATGGCCGGGTTCGTGATGTGATCGCCACTGCCAAATTATTCGATTCGGAGCAAATGCGAAAACACCACTGGCAAGTGCAAGGCTGGGGACAATCCGGCGTCCTCGCCGCCTACGCCGCGTTGTTCGAGCCGTCGATCAAGGAGGTGGTCGTGATCGATCCGCCGAAGTCGCACCGGGAGGGTCCGCACTTCCTGAAC
>JAYSSW010000243.1:0-21348 GCA_043720335.1 Planctomycetia bacterium | reverse complement strand
GCCCGCCGTAGACCGTGAAGTATTCCGACTGCCCCGCGCCGGTGTCGAGGCGCAGGCCGAGGTACTGCGAGGTTTGTTCAGGCCGAAGCGCGCACCACGCCGCGAGGGCGAGATACACCACGCCCGTGATCGTGAGGAAGATTTTCGAGGCGTCCATGGTCACCGTAAGGGGGTAGCAGGTTTCGTGGGGAATGGAAAAGGCCAGCCCGCGCGCCAGGGGGCCGTTTCGGGCGTTGGCAGTCGCTCGTTATTCATAGTCACCGCACGGCGCCAACGTCGGCTGCCCGTACAATAGCTGAGAGGAGATAGCAACGAAACGACCCCACACCGAAGGCGCCAACCATGCACGGGACCACCGCCCCATGAACATCGCCTGGCAACGCTACGACGACACGCCGCCGCTGCCCGAACGGGTGCTGCTCGGCGCCGAGACGCTGCTCGACCTCGTCTTCCCCAGTGACTACCGCGAGTGCGTGCGACGCAACCACGGGGCTGGCCCGCAGCCCGACGCGTTCACCGCCGTCCACAACGGCGAGCCGTGGAACGGCAGCCTGCTGGCGCTGCTCAGCCTCGATCCTTACGCCGCCGAGAACGTGTTCGGCATCCTCAGCGATCTCGTCAGCGACGAGCAGCTGCCGACCGGCGTCGTCCCGATCGGCGACGACGGCGAAGGGAACTACGTCTGCCTCGACTACCGCGGCGATCCGACGAAGTCGAACCCCACGATCGTCTATTGGTTCCACGAGATCGGCGGCGCCGAGGGAATCGTCCCGGTGGCCGAGTCGTTCACCCGCTTCCTTGGCATGCTGCGCGAACCGGGCGGTTGCTGACGCGCAGCGTGCGCGAAGCAACTCGGAGTTTCTCGGCGCCTCTCGGGTATCAATCATGGACAGTCGGCAGGAACAGCTTGCGTCGCTGCTGGTGGTGGTTGGTTTCAGTCGGCATGTCGAAGCCATCGACGCGGCTCTGGATCCATTGATCGCGGCGTATGGGCCGGTTTTGATGACCAGCCCCGACTTCAGCTTCCATCAGACCAAGTACTACGACTCAACGATGGGGACGGGGCTCCGCAAACGCATCTGGGTCTTCGACACCCTCGTAGACCCACTGCGGCTGCCCGACATCAAGCACCACACCATCGAAATCGAACGGCAGCTGGCGGAATCGGGGCGGTATCCCGAGGCCAGGCCGCTCAATCTCGATCCGGGGTTGCTCCAGCTCGGCAAATTCATCCTCGCCACCACCAAGGACCAGGTGCAGCGCATCTACCTGCGCGACGGCATCTTCGCCGAGGTGACGCTTCGCTACCAAGGCGGCGCTTACGAAATCTGGCCGTGGACCTACGCCGACTACCGCGAAGCCGACGTGCGGGCGTTCCTCAACAACGCGCGGTCGGTGTTGTTCGAGCGGTTGATGGCGCTGCGATGAGTTGAGCGACCATCGTGGAGCAAGCCGCCGAGCTTGCTCCCTACATTCGGGCAAGCTCGGCGGCTTGCCCCACAACCATGCCCTATCTTCCCCGCCAATTTTCCAGCTTCCCGAACCCGAAGAGCCTACTGCATCTGCGTCGCAATCGGCGGCGAAGGGGCATCTACCACCTTGCGTGGCTTGACCAGGGCATGTTAGGATCACCTTCACCTTGCGAATGGGCTTGAGCAGGCCTAAATATGATAGTGGAAGGATGACCACTGGGGAGGCCGACATGGCGAAGAAGAAAGTTTCGCCCGGTGGCTGGCTGTTCAAGCAGGAGCCTGACTGCTACAGCTACGCCGAGCTTGAGGCGGACGGCATGACCCTGTGGGACGGCGTAGGCAACGCGCTTGCCCGTCAGAACCTGCGAAAAGTGCAGCCCGGCGACCGCGTGCTATGCTACCACACCGGGAAGGAGCGGGCGATCGTCGGCGAAATGCGGGCCGAGAGCGGTCCGATGCCTGATCCCAACACCCCGGACGACACCAAAGCGGTCGTCATCAAGGTTTCGGCCGTTGAAAAGTGGACGCAACCCGTCACCCTGGGAATGATTAAAGCGGACGAGCTGCTGTCGCAATGGGATCTGGTTCGGCTTCCCCGCCTGTCGGTGGTGCCGGTCAGCCCGGAGCAGTGGCGACGATTGGAGGAATTGGCGGCGAAAAGCGGCTGATAAGCCGTTCATGCTTGCCAACCCGTTGTTTTTGCTACAATACACGAGCCAAGGTCGGCTTTCGAGAGCACGGCATTCGCCTCATCGATCATGAGGTCATTTCGCCCCCCCGCCAAACCCACGTTTGGTTTAAGAGGAAGGGGATCGGCGAACGCGAAAGCCTGGAGAGCATTCCTTCTATGTCACGCCAAAGTGCCGAGACCGGGGTCCAGGGCAAGCCCACCCTCACTCGCCGGTCGGATCGCTTTCTCGCCGGGCTGGAGAACTACCGGAACGTCGTTTTCGTTTCCCACGTTCACCCCGACCCGGACAGCCTCGGAAGCATGGTGGGCCTGGCGCACTTGGTCGAGACCAAGCTGAACCTGCCGACCCGAATCACCCAGGACGGCGAGATCTGCCGGGCCGAGAACAAGGCGATGGTCGATGTCCTCGACCTCGACCTCGTTCCCATCGACGAGCTCGCGTGGGACGAAGAGACCGCCATCGTCATGGTCGACAGCCAGCCGAACACCGGCCGGCATTCGTTCAAGGACGACGTGCCGATCTACGCCGTCATCGACCATCATCAAACGCCGGGCGACTTGGCGGATGTCAGCTTCATCGACATCCGCCAGAGCATCGGCGCGACTTGTTCCCTGGTCACCAAGTACTTGATCGAGCAGGAAGTCGCGATGCCCGAACGGGTTGCGACCAGCCTCTACTACGGCATCGAGACCGAGATTTCGGGCTATCCGCGCGAGGCCAGCCCGCTCGACGACACCGCCATCCACTTCCTGTTCCCGATGGTCGACAAGGATCTGATGGCGAAGATCCGCAACGCCCCGTTGCCTGAGATGTTCTACGAGACGCTTTTGCAAGCGCTGCAAAGCTCGTTCATCTACGACCGCCTGCTCATCAGCTGGATCAACGATCTCCCTGCCGCTGAACTCTGCGCGCAGTGTGTCGATTTCCTGATCCGGCATGAAGGCATCGAATGGGCGCTGTGCGCGGGCGTCCACGAAGGCCGCATGGTCCTGTCGATGCGTTCGACGGCGCCACGAGCCCAAGCGGGCGAAGTGTTGCGGCAGGTCGCGCATCGCCTCGGCGGCCGAGCGGGGGGGCATGACCGCCGCGCGGGGGGCTTCATCCCGCTCGCCAGCACCGCTCCCAGCGCCATCGACGTGGTGCAAAGCGACCTCCGTAAGCGATTGCTGAAGGCGCTGCAGATCGAAGAGACGCGTGGCCGTCGTCTCGTGCCACGCAACGAGATGCTGCGCAACATGCAGTAAGGAGCCATGAATCAACAGCTCCCTGGAATGGGGGGAGGGATGAAAGCCTGTGAAAAATGCCATTTCCCCTGGAAACGGCGTCCCCGCAAGCGGTCCACGGCTGGGGTGCAGCGCTTTGGCGGGCCGTTGAAACAATAAATGGCGAAGGAACCACGATTCCGCCCGCCTTACCCAAGGACCAGGGAGAGCTGCAGACGTGAAAATCGCGATGATCGGCACGGGCTACGTCGGACTCGTCACCGGCACCTGCCTGGCGGACAGCGGCAACGAGGTCGTCTGCATCGACAAGGTGCAGGCCAAGATCGACCTCCTCAACGCCGGCGGCGTCCCCATCTACGAGCCGGGCCTGGAAGAACTGGTCAAGCGCAACCGCGACGCCGAGCGCCTCCGCTTCACCACCCACGCGCTGGACGCCGTCAAGGACGCGCAGCTCGTCTTCATCGCCGTCGGCACGCCCGAGGACAAGGCGACCGGCCGGGCCGACCTCAAGTACGTCTGGGCCGCGGGCGAAGAACTCGCTACGCTGATCCGCCCCGATGCCGTCGTCGTCATCAAAAGCACCGTCCCGCCCGGCACCAACCGCGAACTCGCCGAGCGCATGCGGAACAAAGCCGGCCGCGACATCGACGTGGCCAGCAACCCCGAATTCTTGAAGGAGGGGGCGGCGGTCGACGACTTCAGCCGCCCCGACCGCGTCGTCGTCGGCGTCCGCAAGCCCGAGGTCGGCGCCGTCCTCCGCGAGCTGTACGAGCCGTTCCTCCGCAGCGGCAAGCCGTTCCTCGTCATGTCGCCCGAAAGCGCCGAGATGACGAAGTACGCCGCCAACGCCATGCTCGCCACCAAGATCAGCTTCATCAACGAGATCGCCAACGTCTGCGAGCGCATCGGCGCCGACATCAACGACGTCCGCAAGGGCATCACCACCGACGAGCGGATCGGCCCGCACTTCCTCTACCCCGGCCCCGGCTACGGCGGCAGCTGCTTCCCCAAGGACGTCAGCGCCCTCATCCAGCGCGCCGAGGACACCGACTTCACCCCGCTCATCCTGCACGCGGTCCACAAGGTGAACCTCAACCAGAAGAAGGTGCTGCCCGCGAAGATCCGCCAGCACTTCGGCGCGCAGCTGCGGGGCAAGTGCCTCGCCGTCTGGGGCCTGGCGTTCAAGCCGCGCACCGACGACATCCGCGAAGGCCCCGCCCTCGACGTGATCGCCGACATGCTGGCCGAGGGGGTCGAGCTGCGCGTCCACGACCCGGAGGCGATGGCGAACATCAAGAAGGAGTTCCCCGACGCCAAGGGGATCACGTACTGCGACCGCCCGTACGGCGCGCTGGAGGGCGCCGACGCGCTGGCGCTGGTGACGGAGTGGAAGGAGTTCAGCGCCCCCGACTTCGACCTGATGCGCCGGCTGATGCGCGGGCACGTCCTGTTCGACGGCCGCAACCTCTACGACCCCGCCAAGGCGAAGCAGCACGGCTTCACCTACTACGGCATCGGCCGCGTCGTGGGGTGACCGGGCGAAGCGCGACGGGGAGCAGCTGGCGGCCGACGAATGCCGCGAACCCTTGCGGAACCCGGCGAAGCAACTGCCCGTTCCGCGTGAACCGCTTGCTGCGGGACTGCTGCTTTCTCGAAGACCGAGCTGGATGCGTCGCAGTAGTCCTTCCGGTGCGGATTGGCGGGTCGTCCGAGCCTGAGCGCCAAGCGAAGGGGGATTCTCCTTCGCTTGGCGCTCAGGATTGGGGCGTTTGCGGAAACACCGTGCCTGAGCGATTCGTGTCGACCTATCCTGCGCCGGCCGCATCGCAGGTGGTCGCTGCGGTGGCTGCCATTCCTCTTGAGCGGTTGCGATCCCTTGCAAAACCTTCTTCCACTTCTTGACCCATCCCGGAGGAATAACGCCATGTCCACCGTGACGGTGCAGACGTACCTGTTCTTCGGCGGCCGCTGCGAGGAGGCGCTGGCGTTCTACCAGGGCGCCGTCGGCGCCGAGGTGGTGATGATGATGCGCTACGCCGACAGTCCGGCGCCGCTGCCGCCCGGCTCGATCGCGCCGGGGTTCGAGAACAAGGTCATGCACGCCACCTTCCGCGTCGGCGCCACCACCCTGATGGCGTCCGACGGGCGCGGCCCCGACGGCGGCTTCCGGGGCTTCACGCTTTCGCTCGCTGTGCCGGACGAAGCCGAGGCCGACCGCGCCTTCGCTGCCCTCGTCGACGGCGGCGAGGTCGTGATGCCGCTCGCCAAGACGTTCTGGTCGCCCCGCTTCGGCATGCTCACCGACCGCTTCGGCGTCGGCTGGATGGTCTCCATCCCGGCGTAGCGCTGGGGCGGCCTTTCCCGAAGCAATCGCGTCGAAGCCCCGACGCTTTTGCTTCGTGTTTCTTCGCGCCTCGCGCGGATCCGGCTTTCGCAATTCCCCTCCCAGCAGGCGATGATGCACGGCGTGCCACATTGGGAAAAAATTCACGAACTTAAACTTGATAAAAATGTACACATTTCCTAGAATAGAGAGGAGTCGCGTTCGCCCTTTGGAGTGTTGTCCATGAAGATCACGGCCCAGGAAGAGTACGGACTGCGCTGCCTGCTGCGGCTCGCCAAGTCCGCGTCCGGGTCGATCACGTTGCCCGAAGTCGCGGCTGCGGAAGGACTTTCGGTCCCCCACGTCGCCAAGATCATGGGCGCTCTTCGCCAAGCGGGCTTCCTCGACAGCGTGCGCGGACGCTCCGGCGGCTACCGCCTCGCTCGCAACCCCGACGACATCGGTTTGGGGTCGCTGTTGATGGTGCTCGGCGAGCCGCTTTTCGACGAGGTCGACTACTGCGAGAAGCACGCCGGCGTCGCCCCCGATGGCGTCTGCGTCAATCATGGCTCCTGCTCACTGAAGGCCCTATGGCAGACTTTGGAGCAGTGGATGCGGCTCACGCTCGACCAGATCACGCTCGGCGACCTGATCCAGAACGAAGGCCGCATCGCCGACCTGCTGCGTCAGCGCCTGGCGACCGCCGTCTTCGAGGACACGTCAACTCTTATCCAACTCAATCATGTGCTGCGTCCCACGGAGGAACCCGTCGATGTCACCCCATGAAATCCTGAGTTCCATTCGCCGCCAACCCTTCGTCCCGTTCCGCTTCTCGTTGACCGAAGGGACGGTCTATGAGGTTCGGCACCCCGAGCTTTGCATCGTCACCACGCGGTCGCTCTACCTGGGCCTGCCGGTCGCTGGCGACCCCGACCTGCTGACCGAACGCACGGTGATTGTCGACTTGCTGCACATCGTGAAATTGGAGCCGATGGAAACGTCGGTGAAAGGATGACACCATGTCACCCCACGAAATCAACAACGCCCTGCGGCGCAAGCCGTTCGTTCCTTTTCGGATCACGTTGACCGAGGGGAGCCAGTACGAGGTGCCACATCCCGAGTGGTGTATGGTGGGAAGCCGGGTCGTGGTGGTGGGAGTGCAGCCGGAAGGCTTGGCGGATCCGCTGTTCGACTACTCGGTTTCGATCGATCCGCTGCACATCGTGAAATTGGAGCCGATGGAAACGTCGGTGAAAGGATAGAGCCATGACGACCGCGACCCAGACGATCGAGGAGCTGGCGAACAAGGAGTACCAGTGGGGCTTCACGACCGACATCGAGTCGGAGTCGCTCCCCAAGGGCCTCAGCGAGCACATCGTCCGCGCCATCTCGATGAAGAAGCACGAGCCGCAGTGGATGCTCGACTGGCGGCTCAAAGCCTATCGCCACTGGACCACCCTCCAGGAGCCGCGCTGGTGGCCCAACGTGGCCTACCCCGCCATCGACTTCCAGGACATGATCTACTACGCCGCCCCCAAGCAGAAGAAGGTCCTCAACAGCCTCGACGAAGTCGATCCTGAATTGCTGAAGACGTTCGAGAAGCTCGGCATCTCGCTCGATGAGCAGAAGCGCCTCAGCGGCGTCGGCGTCGCGGTCGACGCGGTTTTCGACAGCGTCTCGGTCGCGACCACCTTCAAGGGGAAGCTGGCCGAGCTGGGGATCGTGTTCTGCTCGTTCTCCGAAGCGGTGCAGAACCATCCCGAACTGGTCAAGAAGTACCTCGGCTCGGTCGTGCCGCACAGCGACAACTTCTACGCCGCCCTGAACGCGGCGGTCTTCAGCGACGGGTCGTTCGTGTACATCCCCAAGGGGGTGCGCTGCCCGATGGAGCTGTCGACCTACTTCCGCATCAACGCCAAGGACACCGGGCAGTTCGAGCGCACCCTCATTGTCGTCGAGGAGGGGGGGCACGTCAGCTACCTCGAAGGCTGCACCGCCCCGATCCGCGACGAGAACCAGCTCCACGCCGCCGTCGTCGAGCTGGTCTGCGTCGGCGACGACGCGGTCATCAAGTACTCGACCGTGCAGAACTGGTATCCCGGCGACAAGGACGGCCGCGGCGGCATCTACAACTTCGTCACCAAGCGAGGCGCCTGCCGCGGACGCAACTCGAAGATCTCGTGGACGCAGGTCGAGACCGGCTCGGCCATCACCTGGAAGTACCCCAGCTGCATCCTCATCGGCGAAGGCTCGGTCGGCGAGTTCTACTCGGTCGCCCTCACCAACAACAAGCAGCAGGCCGACACCGGCACGAAGATGATCCACGTCGGCAAGAACACCAAAAGCACCATCGTCTCGAAGGGGATCTCCGCCGGGCGCGGCCAGAACACCTACCGAGGCCAGGTGAAGATCCTCAAGGGCGCGACCAACGCGCGCAACTACAGCCAGTGCGACTCGATGCTCCTCGGCGACAAGTGCGGCGCCCACACCTTCCCGTACATCGAGGTGAAGAACACCAGTTCCACCGTGGAACACGAGGCGTCCACGTCGAAGATCGGCGAGGACCAGATCTTCTACTGCAAGCAGCGCGGCTTGTCGCAGGAGGACGCCGTCAACATGATCGTGAACGGCTTCTGCAAGGAGGTCTTCCGCGAACTGCCGATGGAGTTCGCCGTCGAGGCGCAGAAGCTGCTCGGCGTGAGTTTGGAAGGCAGCGTGGGGTAGGCATCAACGAACCCTGAGCGCAAGCGACGGGATCGCATGGCGCCACGCGATCCCGTCGCTTGCGCTCAGGGTTCGTAAGGTCAGGAAAACCATGAACCACCACTACAGCGTCGTGATCCGCTGGTCCGACGAGGACCAGGCCTATCTTGTGGTGCTGCCGGAATTCGGCCCCGAAGCGCAGACGCACGGCGACACCTACGAAGCCGCGATCCAGAACGCCCAGGAAGTGCTGGAACTGCTTGTCGAGTCGCACGAAGCCGAAGGCCGGCCGCTCCCCGCTCCAGCAAGGTTCGACAAGCCGGTCCCGGCGTGACTAGTCCATCGTCGGAGAATTTTCGCCTTGGCCCACGATCAACATGAGGGCATTCGACGTGGAATTTCGCGTCACCCCCGGCAAGCCGGGGGCTATATGGCGGATGGTTTTTTCGCGGTCGTCCGATGACGAAGCTCGCTGAACCCGCTTCGTCGGCCCAACGTCCTGGCCTGATCGGCCTGTCACCTGTTCCCAAGGGATTGCATTCGATGCTCACCATCACGAATCTTTGCGCCAAGGTCGCCAGCAAGGACATCCTGCGCGGCGTCAACCTCCAGGTCAACGCCGGCGAGGTCCACGCCATCATGGGCCCCAACGGGTCCGGCAAGAGCACCCTCGCCGGCGTCCTCGCCGGACGCGAAGCCTACGAGGTCACCGCCGGCGAAGTCCTGTTCCAGGGCAGGGACCTGCTCGACCTCAGCGCCGAGCAGCGCGCCGGCGAAGGGGTCTTCCTCGCCTTCCAGCACCCCATCGAGATCCCCGGCGTCACCAACAGCTACTTCCTGCGGGCCGCACTCAACGCCGTCCGCAAGCACCGCGGCATCGCCGAACTCGACGCCGGCGCCTTCCTCAAGCTCGTCCGCGAGAAGATGAAGATCCTGCACATGCCGGATGATTTGCTCAAGCGTTCCGTCAACGAAGGCTTCTCCGGCGGCGAGAAGAAGCGCAACGAGATCTTTCAGATGGCGGTCCTCGAGCCGAAGCTGTGCGTCCTCGACGAGACCGACTCCGGCCTCGACATCGACGCGCTGCGGGCCGTCGCCGAGGGGGTCAACGCCCTGCGCAGCGACGACCGCGCCATGATCGTCATCACGCATCATCAGCGGCTGCTGACGCACCTCGTTCCCGACTTCGTCCACGTCCTGTACGAAGGGCGCATCATCCAGTCGGGCGGCAAGGAGCTGGCCCTGGAGCTGGAAAGCCACGGCTACGACCCGATCAGGGCCGGCATGGCCCGCCGCGAAGCCGTCGGCGTGTAGGCTACAAGCCCATCAAGCCCCAGGATGAGCAACGCGATTCCTGGGGGTTCGACCCCCACCAATCGCTTCGCTCATGGTGGGGCTTGGGAAACTTTCACGACAGAAGAACATCATGGAAACGACCCCCTTCACGAAGCTGTACGACCCGTTCGACCGCGCGGCGGCGCCGGCGAAGTTCCAGCCGCTGAGGCAGTCGGCCCGGCGGAGGCTGCGCGAGATCCCGTTCCCCACGCCGCGCACCGAGGACTGGCGCTTCACCAGCGTCGCCCCCATCCTCCAAGCCGCCTACACGCTCCCCGCGCCGTCCGCCATCGACGCGTCGGCGCTTCCGCCGCTGCCGACCCCCGATGCGGTTCGGCTGGTGTTCGTCAACGGCCGTTTTGACAAGGCGTTGTCACGGATCACCGGGCTGCCCGCCGGCGTGCAGGTCGGCTCGCTCGCCGACGCCGATCCAGCTCTTTTGCAGGCGAAGCTCGCGAAGATCGCCTGTGGCGACCCGGAGCAGGCCTTCACCGTCCTCAACACCAGCTTCCTCAGCGACGGCGCCTACGTCGTCGCCGGTGACAACGTCGTTGTCACTCAGCCCATCGAGATCATCTGCCTGACGACGCCCGGCGCCTCACCTGTCGCTACGCACCCACGCGTGCTGCTGATCGCCGGCAGGTCGGCGCAGGTCACGGTCATCGAGCGCTTCCTCGCCACCGGCCCCGGCGTCTACTTCACCAACGCCGTCACCGAAGTGCTGCTCGCCGAACACGCCGTCGTCGATCATGTGAAGCTGCAGCAGGAAAGTTTGCAGGCGTACCACGTCGCCAACACGCAGGTCGTGATGGCCGCCAGAAGCAATTTCACGACGCACTTCCTCAGCTTCGGCGGCGCTCTGGTGCGCAACGAGGTCCGCGTCCGCTTCGACGGCGAGCACGCCGAGGCGACCGTCAACGGCCTGTACCTCGCCGACGGCAGCCAGCACATCGACAACCACACGGTCATCGACCACGCAAAGCCGAACTGCGCCAGCCACGAGATCTACAAAGGCGTGCTGGGCGGCAGGTCGCACGGCGTCTTCAACGGCAAGATCTTCGTCCGCAAGGACGCGCAGAAGACCGACGCCAAGCAGACGAACAAGGTGCTGCTGCTGTCGGACGACGCGACGATCAACACCAAGCCGCAGCTCGAAATCTTCGCCGACGACGTGAAGTGCACGCACGGAGCGACGATCGGCCAGCTCGACGCGGCGCAGCTCTTCTACCTGCGCTCGCGCGGGATCGACGAGGCCGCCGCCCGCCGCCTGCTGACCTACGCGTTCGCCAACGACATCGTGAACCGCCTGAAGATCGAGTCGATCCGCGACCAGATGGAAGCGCTGATCGTGAAGTAGCGCCGCCGCCCCGTCGAGGGAAAATGAAGTGATGAAAGCCCAGGGACAGCCGTCCCTGGGTATGGCATACCCAGGGACGGCTGTCCCTGGGATACTTGTTGCTGACGTGGGATGGCCTCTCTCCCCATCGTGAAGTTTTACCACCAGCCTTGAACGACAGGTCGAGGTCGTATGAGTCTCATCACCACCCTGGAACCCGCACGCCGCGTCGCGGCCTTCGACGCCCACAGGCTGCGCGGCGACTTCCCCGTCCTCGCCCAGAAGGTGCACGGCAGGCCGCTCGTCTACCTCGACAACGCCGCCTCCACCCAGAAGCCGCGCGCCGTCATTGACGCCGTCTCCCACTACTACGAGCGCGACCACGCCAACGTCCACCGCGCCGCCCACGTCCTCAGCGAACGCGCCACCGAGGCCTACGAGGAGGCCCGCAACAAGGTCCAGCGCTTCCTCAACGCCCCCTGCCGCCGCGAGGTGATCTTCACCAAGGGCGCCACCGACGGGATCAACCTCGTCGCCCAGACCTTCGGCCGCATGAACGTCCACGCCGGGGACGAAGTCATCGTCACCGCGATGGAGCACCACAGCAACATCGTCCCCTGGCAGGTTCTCTGCTGGGAGAAGCACGCCCACCTGCGCGTCGTGCCGATCACCGACGCCGGCGAGCTGCGGCTCGACGAGCTGGAGAAGATGCTCAACTCGTCCACGAAGATCCTCGCCGTGACGCACGTCTCCAATTCGCTGGGCACGATCAACCCGATCAAGGAGATCGTCCGCCTGGCCCACAAGCACGGCGTCGCGGTCCTCGTCGACGGGGCCCAGGCGGCGCCCCACCTGCGCGTCGACGTGCTGGCCCTCGACTGCGACTTCTACGTCTTCTCCGGGCACAAGGTCTACGGCCCCACCGGCATCGGCGTGCTGTTCGGCAAGCCGCAGCACCTCGAGCTGATGCCCCCCTACCAGACCGGCGGCGACATGATCAGCTATGTCAGCTTCGCCAAGACCACCTGGAACGAACTCCCCTACAAATTCGAGGCGGGCACGCCGCACATCGCCGGCGCCATCGGCCTGGGCGAAGCGGTCGACTACGTCGAGGAGGCCGGCCGCGACGCCATCGCCGCCCACGAGCATTCGCTGCTCGAACACGCCACCGAGCGCGTGCGGCACATCCCCGGCGTCCGCGTCATCGGCACGGCCAAGCACAAGGCGGGCGTGCTGTCGTTCGTCGTCGACGATCTTTCGGCGCTCGACATCGGCAGCCGGCTCGACCTCGAAGGCATCGCCATCCGCACCGGGCACCACTGCTGCCAGCCGCTCATGGAACGGCTCGGCGTCCCCGGCACCGCGCGGGCGTCGTTCGCGCTGTACAACACGCGCGAGGACGTGGACGCTTTCGCCGACGCGCTCGACCGCATCGCCCGGTCGGTGAAGTCGCGCGTCGCACTGCCTCTCGCCAACGGAGCCGAGCCGAGCTACCCCGCCACGACGGCGTCAAGTCCGCAGGCGGCGGCGGACGAGTTGATCGAGTTGTTCGACTTCCTCGACGACTGGACCGACAAGTACCAGCACCTGATCGAGCTGGGGGAGAAGCTGCCACCGATGCCGGAGCACCTGAAGGCGGAAGGCAACCGCGTCTACGGCTGCCAGAGCACGGTGTTCCTGCACGCGCGGAAGAAGCCGGGGACGAGCGACGTGGTGGAGTTCCTGGCCGACAGCGACGCCGACATCGTGCGCGGCCTGCTGGGGCTGCTGCAGCAGGTCTTCGGCGGCCAGCACGCCAAGCAGATCGCCGAGTTCGACACGCAGGCGTTCCTGCAGCGACTCGGCCTCGACCGCAACCTCAGCACCGGCCGCCGCAACGGACTCGGTGAGATGATCCAGCGCGTGCAGCGCTTCGCCAGCGACCTCGCAGCAACGAAGTAAGACGCAAGCCCCACCATGAGCAACGCGATTGGTGGGGGTCGAGCGACGATACAAGTCACCCCCAGGAATCGCTTCGCTCATCCTGGGGCTTGGATGGTAAACCCCATGAACCAGCGCACCCCCCTGCCGATGAACAGCGACGAGCTTGCCGCCGCGCCGCCGGTCCCGACGGAGGCGCCGGCGGAGAAGCCGCCGCTGGCGGAGCCTCTCAGCGATGCGCAGCGCGACGAGACGAAGCAGAAGATCGTGGCGGTGCTGCACACCGTCTTCGACCCGGAGATCCCGGTCAACATCTACGAGCTGGGGCTGATCTACTCGATTGAGTTGGACGCCGCCGGCGCGGTCGACGTGAAGATGACGCTGACGTCGCCCGGCTGCCCGGTGGCGGGGACGCTGCCCGGCGAGGTGCAGCGGAAGATCCTGCCGGTGCCGAGCGTCACGTCGGCCAAAGTGGACGTGGTGTGGGATCCGCCGTGGACGAAGGACCTGATGACGGAAGCGGCCAAGCTGCAGCTGGGGATCGATGACTGAGCGGCTGCAAGACCCTGGGGTGCTGGGCGCGCTGCGTCGTCCACTGCGCTGCTGAGGCGCGGCCTGTGACGCAGCCCCGGCCCAGGAGAAAGGCCGCCGCTCCCGGTGCGCCCCGCGCGGCAAGCCGCCGATCATGCACCCCGAGCGAAAAACCCCAGCCCATTCGCCGTGAAAGGCCAAATGGACTGGGGTTCGGTGCAAGAGGCCCCTCCCGGATTCGAACCGGGGGTGGTGGATTTGCAATCCACTGCCTTACCGCTTGGCGAAGGGGCCTTGGCGAAACTGTCGCGCTGGTTCAACGAACCATTGCAACGATCACTCCTGTTTCATCGGCTTTTTCATCCTAGCAAGTGAGCCGGTTTTCGGAAAGCGCCGGCACGCTCATCGCGCGGTCAGCGGGCCGGGAAAAGCGTCGCTTTCAGCTTGCGGGCCAGGGCGTCGATGCGGTCCTTGCACTGCCGACGGGCCTCGGCGTAGCCCTTCGGGTCGATCTTGCCCGACTTCAGGTAGTCGAGGACGATCGACTCGGCGGCCATCAGCTCCGGGCAGGCGTGGGCCACGGCCGACGCGATGGGGTTCGGGATCGTGGTGACGCCGTTGCGGTCGGCGTGCAGCAGGTCGCCGGGGTGGATCATGACGCCGCCGACGTGGACCGGCACGTTCACCTGCGGGATGTGGCAGTAGCCGTGCGCGGAGATGACGCCGTCGGAGAAGCACGGGAACTTCAACACCTCGACCTGGTCGAGATCGCGCGCCGCCCCGCTGGTGATGAGGCCGACGGCGCCGAACGCCTGGTAGGTGGTGCACATCACCTCGCCGAACGTGGCCGACATCACCGGCGTGTCGAGGTCCTGGAAAACCACGACCGGAGGCCCCGGCAGGTCCGCGAACGCCTCCACCTGCTCGGCCAGGCCGGAATAGACGTTGCCCGACGCGGGGGGAGCGGCGGAGCGGAACGTCGCCGTCGCCGCGTAGCCCACCATCGGCGGCAGCTTCGGGTAGCACGCGGTGATGCGCCTGTCCATGTAGCCGGCGGTGCGGGACCGCAGGTCGAACAGCTCGACGACGTTGCAGATGGTCGGCGTGTCGAACTGCCGCAGCAGTTGCAGGTCCGCTTCGGGAACGACATGGATCGCAGGCATGGCGGGTCTCACCGTGGGAGGGGCCGGGCGAAAGGGCATCCTAGAGCGAAGCCGTCTGAATGCCAGCGAAAAATGCGTCCGGGCGAACGCGGCTGCGATAAGATGACGGAATCATCCCCCCGCGCAATCCCGTCCTGGAGTCGACGCTTGAACCTGATCCTGGCCATCTTCTGGCTCATCCTCGGCGTCGGCAGCTTCGTCCTCTCGATGCGCGCCGAAGACCCGGCGGCGCCGGCCGTCCAGCAGCAGCAGATGATGGCCGGCATCGCCACCGTGCTGGCGTTCTACAACCTGGTCCGCTGGTGGCTGTCCCGCCTGCGCGAGAAGGCCCGCCGCGACGAGCAGGCCCTGCAGGAGCAGCGACGCCGCCTCAGCAGCACGCCCGTCGTCGACCCGGGGTTCGACTTCTCCGACCCGCCGAAGGACGAGGGGAAGTCGTAGCAGCTCGTTTCAGGCTCCGCAGGGGAACGAGGCGGCGCGCGAAATGCTTTCGGCCGGTCAGCGCGTGCCGCTCAGTTCCTTCAGCCGCTTCTCGGCTTCCTGGTGGCGGCGCGGCTCGGTCTCGTGGGTCAGCACCTCGCGGTACAGCTCCAGCGCCTTGGCACGGTCGTTCAGGGTGCGGTCGTACAGCCGCGCGGCGCGGATGCGCGCTTCATGGGTCGTCTTCGGGTTCCACTGGTAGCAGCGCTCGTAGTAGGCAGCGGCGCGGCGGGCCTGTTTGTACGCCTTGCTCTCGTAGATGTCGCCCAGCATGAAGGCCACGTCCGAGATCTTGTCGCTTTGCGGGTACTTGTTCAAGATCTCCTGGAAGAGGATTTCCGAACGGCGCTGGTTGTCCTGGTAGTCGGTCCCCCAGCCGCCCTTGTCCTTGAACGACAAGGCCCACATGTACATCTTGTTCGCTTCGGTGATGTTGCTGTTGCCGGTGAGGTTGGGCGGCGGCACGTCGAGCGAGAGGATGAAGGCGTGCTTGGGGGCGCGGTGGAAGGCGATCAGCTCCTCCTCGGCCCAGCGCATCCGTTCCAGGTCGCCCACCTTGAAGTAGTGGGCGCGCAACGTTTCCAGCGACTTCTGGTAGTCGCGGCGAAGGGCAAGCAGCTTCTCGACGTGGACCAGGTCGCCGCCAGGGGCGTTGTTGTTGGGAGGGGGAGGCGGCTGGGCGGGCGGGTTCGACGGCGTCTGCGCATCAGGCCCCGGAGCGATCACGGAGATCGCCAGCAGGAGCGCCAACGCTGCGAGCCACCGGAAAGCCACGTGATACCGCTCCTTGGTCCGAGAACCTTGTCGATTCAGCTGGGCAGCGGGGTATGGTCGCCCGTGCCGGTCTTGGTGTCGATGCGTCCGAAGATCATCCGCCCCGCCGGGGTCTGCAGCACGCTGGTCACGACGATGTTGACCTCGTGCCCGATGGCGCTGCGTCCCTGTTCGACCACGATCATGGTCCCGTCGTCGAGGTAGCCGATGCCCTGGCCGATCTGGTCCCCCTGCTTGACGATCTTCACATGGAGCAGTTCGCCCGGCAGGGCGACCAGTTTCAGCGAGTTCGCCAGTTCGTTGAGGTTGATGACGTCCACGCCCTGCAGTTGGCTGATCTTGTTCAGGTTGAAGTCGTTGGTCACGACCCGCCCGCTGACCGCCTTGGCGAAGACCACCAGCCTCTCGTCGACTTTCTGCACCTCGCGCAGTTCGGGAAGGTTCGCCTCGTGCATCTGCAACTCGATCTTCGGGTTGGACTGCATGCGCTTCAGCACGTCCAGCCCGCGCCGGCCCCGGTTCCGCTTGATCTTGTCGGAACTGTCGGCGATCCCCTGCAGCTCCTGCAGCACGAACCGGGGCACGATCAACTTGGTGTCGATGATGCCCGTATCGCATATATCGGCGATTCGGCCGTCGATGATGACACTGGTGTCCAAAACAAGCGGTTT
This sequence comes from Planctomycetia bacterium, assembly GCA_043720335.1. Lineage (GTDB taxonomy): Bacteria > Planctomycetota > Planctomycetia > Gemmatales > Gemmataceae > JAYSSW01. The sequence goes on along the minus strand of JAYSSW010000243.1, from coordinate 4,725 downwards.
CGCCCCCTTGAGCTGCTTCGAGAACTCGACGTAGGGGATGATGAAGCGGAACTCGTCCTTCGTCTGCAGCAGCGTCGAGATGACGAAGTAGCACGAGATCAGCGTGATGCACACGCGGATCGTGAGCCTCAGCTGCTCGTCGTCCTTGAGATAGATGACCAGGATCGGCTCGAGCGCCTGCCAGAACAGCGAACCGAGCAGGAAGCCAAGCAGGATGCCGAAGTACAAGGCCGAGATGGTGGTGATCTGCTTGTTGGGAAGCAGCAGGTCGAAGACGACGACGACCAGGGCGGCGCCGACGATGCACAGGAACGTGGCGGCGCCGTTGGCGGTGTCGAGCGCGCTGATGGACTGGAACAGTCCGCTGCTGGCAATGCCAACGATGCAGGCGAAGAACAGGACGCGCAGCAGCCAGATGACGGTGAAGAAACTACGGATGCTCCGGTACAAGGGCGGACCTCCCGGTGGGAATGGCAAAGCGGAGAATCCCCGTTGATCCCTGGACGGGATTGGCGGGGTTTCAGGTGCGGATGATTGAAGTGAACAAGCGTGGCGGGGAGACGCTGATTGCCGAGTTTCCGAGGCCCGGAGGTCAACGCCTGGGGTTCGATTCGGCCCAGCAGCGCATGTTCATGTTCCTGATCGTTTATTCTACAGAAGCGAGTAGGGCTGGAAAAGCCGAAGATACTCGTCCTGGGCGTAGCGGTCGGTCATGCCCGCCAAATAGTCGCACACGGTTTGGTGAAGCGAGGTTTGCTGCGACATCTGAAAATAGCGCGGGGGCAGCTGTTCCGGGTGTCGGCAGAACTCCTCGAACAGCAGCCGCAGCAGCCGTTCCCCCTTGCGGGCCATGCGCATGACTTTGTAGTTCCGATAGACCCGCTCCCGCAAAAACGCCTCCAGCCCGGCCTTCAACTGCTTCACTTCCAGGCTGGGGCTGACCACAAGCCGCGCACACGCCCGCACGTCGGCGACGCTTCTCATCTTCTCGGCGCCGAGGTTCCTGCGGGTCTGCTCCAGCAGATCGACCACCTGCCAGTCGATGAGCGTGCGGATGACGGTCGGCTGGAACTGCTCCGCGCGGATGCCGGGATGCTTCGCGCGGACCCGTTCCGCCGCCCGCCGCCAGAACGGCACGGTCTCGATGTCCGCGAGCGAGATCAGCCCCACGCTCAGCGCATCATCGACATCGTGGCAGTCGTAGGCGAGGCTGTCGCAGGTGTCGACGACCTGCGCTTCGAGCAGCGGTTGGCCGACGGCGAGGTACGGCGACACTTCGGGAGAGCGTGGCCGTTTGCTGTGCATCGCCTGCGCTTCGAGAACTTCCCACGACAGGTTGAGGCCGGGGAAGTCGGGATAGCGGTACTCCAGCAACTCCACCAGCCGCAGCGCCTGACGGTTGTGCTCGAAGCCGCCGTGGTCGCACATGCACGCGTCGAGGGCGGCTTCGCCGGCGTGCCCGAAGGGGGGATGACCCAGGTCGTGCATCAGCGCGACGACTTCGGTGAGGTCTTCGTTCAGCCCCAGCTGCCTGGCGACGGTGCGGCTGATCTGCGCGACTTCGAGCGTGTGCGTCAGGCGGGTGCGGTGGTAGTCGCCGACCTGGTTGACGAGGACTTGCGTCTTGTACATGAGCCGGCGGAAGGCGGTGCAGTGGACGATGCGGTCGCGGTCGCGCTGGTAGAGCGTGCGGAACGAGTGCCCCGGCTCGTCGTGCCTGCGGCCCCGGCTTTCGCGCGAGCGCATCGCGTACGGCGCCAGCGAGGCGTCCTCGCGGTCGAGCCAGTCGGGGGGATCGAAGGGCGTGTCGTTCATGGGGGCAGGGGTCAGGGATCAGCAGTCAGGGGCCAGGGGACGATTGCGTGCAATCAAGCCCGCTGCCGTTAGGCGGCGGGGTCGGCGTTAATTCAACCGCGACGCCACCAGGTCGAACAAGCTCTCCAGCGACTGCACGATGACGCGGGTGTCGCTGCAAACGGTGATGAAGCTGGAGTCGCCCGACCAGCGCGGCACGAGGTGCCAATGCAGGTGGCCGGGAAGGCCCGCGCCGGCCGCTTTGCCCATGTTCACGCCGATGTTGAACGCCTCCGGCTTGATTGCTTCTTCCAGGATCGCGACCATCTTCGCGATGGCTTTTTGGATCGCCAGCGTTTCATCGTCGTCAAGCTCGTTGAGATGCGCCTTGTGCCCGTTCGGGGCAACCAGCAGGTGGCCGTTGTTGTACGGGAAGCGGTTCAGCACGACGCAGCAATGCGGCCCGCGCCACACGACGAGGTTCGTGCGGTCGTCGCTTTCGCCCAGCACCCGGCACAGGAAGCAGTCGTCCTTCTTCGCCGCCTCCTTCGGGCTGGCCACGTACGAGTAGCGCCACGGCGCCCAGAGCTGCTCCATCGTCGCTCCTTTGCTTGTGAGCCCGAAGCGCAAAGCGAGGAAAGCCATGCGACGATGCGCGGTTCTCGCCGCGATGCTCGGCGACTCGCGCAGTGAGAGCCGCGTTCTGGTTTCTTACGATTCTGAGCCCGAAGCGCAAGCGAGGCAGCACATGCGACGATGCGTGTTTCTTGCCGCGATGGCCGGCGACTCGCGCAGCGAGAGCCTCCCCTCGCTTTCGCATCGGCCAACGGGATACGCCGCGCGTTGGATCGCTGCATGTGCCGCCTCGCTGGCGCTTCGGGCTCAGGATGTTGCGCATCGCAGCGTCGCGTGGTTTTCCTCGCTGGCGCTTCGGGCTCAGAACTCTACTTCTTCGACGACAGGTACGCGATCAGGTCGCGCACCTCGATGTCGCTGAGGTTGCTGAACAGCCCCTCCGGCATCAGCGACAGCGACGAACGGCTGCGCGTGTCGATGTCGCCGCGCGGCACCCGCAGCACCTCGTTCAGCGTCTGGATGGTCACCACCTCGCCGTCGTTCAGCAAGACGCCGTTGACCACCCGGCCGTCCTTCATCTCGAAGACCGTCACCTGGTACTCCTTCGGCACCACCGCGCTGGGATCGAGGATGTTGTCGAGCCAGTAGTCGAGACTGGTGCGCTGGGCGCCTGTGATCTCCGGGCCGACCTTGCCCCCTTCGCCGAACAGGACGTGGCACGACGCGCAGGTCTTGTTGTACAGTGCCCGGCCATTCGACAGGTCGGCCTGTTTCAGCGTGTCGGCGGTGAGCAGCCCCTTGTAGCGCGTCGCCAGCTTCGCCTTCTCGGCCGACGCGGGGCGGATGACGCCCCAGACTTTTTCGAGCCGTTGGACGACCTGCTTGTCCTTCAAGCTCTGGATCTGCCGCACCGTGAACGCCGACACGTCGCGGCGCGGGACCTGCCCGGCTTCGACGGCGTCGAGCAGCGCCAGGGCGTAGGCGGGCCGCGACGCCAGCGTCTGCAGCGCGTCGGCCTTCTCCGGCGACGCGAAATCGCCGTACCGTTTGAGGATCAGCGCCGGCGTCGATGCTTCACCGAACGCCGCCAGGCCGCGGAGCGCGGGGCCGCGCAGCTTGGCGTCGTCGAGCAGTTTTTGAAGAGCGGGCAGCAGGTCGGCGTTCTTCTGCGTCAGCAGCGTGCGCAACGCGCTTTCGCGCGCGGGGACCGGCGCCGACGCGTCGACGAGCATCGCCTTCATCGACGCCAGCGCCTGCTGGTCGCCGAAGACGGTGGCAAGGAGCATCGCGCGGTCGCGGACCTCGTCCTTCGCGCTGACCGACAGCCGGGCGTAGGCGGTCGGCCAGCTCTTCGGCATCGGCACCTGGCGCACCCCCTGCCACGCTTCGGACACGCCGCGCAGCACGTCGGCCCGGACGGCGTCGTCCTCGACCTTCGCCAGCAACTGCGCGAGGTTCTCCAAGTTCGCCTTGTCGCCGACGATGCGGCGGGCGATGCACTCGCGCAGCAGCGGCTGCCGGGCGTTCTGCAAAAGCCCCAGCGCCCGCGTCACGTTCTTCGGCGCCGCCGGCTCGATGGCGTACCACAGCATCAGGGACAGCGGCGTGTCACTGGCGTCGTGGTCCTTCGCGGCCAGCGCCTCGGTGGTCGACCAGCGCTGCTCGCTGGGCAGTCGCTGCAATGCCGACGCGATCTTCATGCGCACGAACGAGTCCTTCTCCTGCTTCGCCAGCGTGACGAGTTTCGACTCGGCCGCTTCGGGCAGGATGCCGTCCTCGACCAGCAGCGTGGCGGCCCAGGCGCGGACGGTCGGCTGCGCGTCGCCGAGCAACGGCAGCAGGAAGTCGCGGTCGGCCGAGCCGATGCAGTACAGCGCCCACAGCGCCCGCAGCCGTTGCGGCGCGTCCTTCCGCGTCTTCACCAGTTGCTTCAGTTCCTTCGCGACATCGGGCGACAGCACCCGTGCGGCGATCCGCTCCTGGAGCAGCCGACGAGAGTGGCGGACGAGCCAGTCGTTGGGGCTGGTCTGGAGTTCGACCAGTTCGTGGTCGGTCAGCTTGGAGAGATCCTTGTTGAGCGGCGTCGTCTTGCCGTGGGCGACGCGGTAGATGCGGCCGCTGATGGTGTGGGCGATGTCGTAGTTGTGGCATTCGCCGGTGTCGGACCAGTCGGAGATGTAGACGGCACCTTCGGGGCCTTGATGGATGGCGAGGCCGCGATACCACGGGTCGGGCGCGAAGAGGAAGTCCTTCTCGTGCTTGGCGACGTAGCCGGAACCGAAGCGGTGCAGCGAGTCGCGGTTGACGCGGCTGCCGTGCAGGTTGCAGGTGAAGACGGAGTTGCGGAACTCGGCG
>JAYSSW010000242.1:0-4625 GCA_043720335.1 Planctomycetia bacterium | reverse complement strand
TTCGCCCCGCTCCTCGTCGACCTCGACGGCCGCGTCAACCTGAACACGCACGGCAACCTGCACGGCGCGGGCGGCGGGCACGCGTCGAACCAGGGCTGGGGGCCGTGGGAAGTGAACCTGTCGCGCGTGTGCGGCGCCGACGCGGCGGAGTGGCAGAACCTGTTCCTGGGCGGACCCGGAGCGACGCCGAGCGTGTGGGGGCGCTACGGCCCCGACCGGCTGCCGACGCCGCTGCCCGCCGGCGCCGCGGCGTTTGGGTCGACGCCGCCGGGCTACAGCCGGGTCGATTTCGACGGCTGCCAGGCGAACGGCCTGCCGTCGCCGCCGCTGCGTCTGCCGACCGGAACGCAGTGCTTCCCGACCTTCCCCGCCGGCTTCGACAACGCCGACGCGACGGAGCTGGCCCGGCACGCGAGCCAGTACCACGTCGTCGGTCCTCTGGGCAAGCAGGGCGCCGCCTACGACCGCCGCTTCCGCGTGTCGCACCTGGAGGCGCTGCTGCGCTTCGGCGACACGAACAGCCCGGCGCTGACTTCGGATGTGGCTGCACTGCTGCCCAAAAACTTCGCCAACAGTCGTTTCCGACGCCTGGTGACGACGGCGAGCAACGACCTGAACCGTCCCGGCGTGTCGCCGTGGAACTGGAGCCTCTATCCCACGGCCCAGGTCATGCGCGGCCCGCGCTACCCCGACGCGCCGGAGAAGCTGCTCGGCATCGGTGCGACCGCGTTCCCGGCCTTCCCGAACTCGCCGACGCTGTACGACGACTTCCTCCGCGAAGGCCGGGCGGGCGACGCGCCGCTGACGCGCGTTGATGTCAACCGCCCGCTGCCGGCGTATCCACAACCCGACGCCACGACGCGGAAGATCACCGACGCCGCCCGCTTCGCGGACGCCCAGCAGGCGCGGCAGGAGCTGTCCCGCGACATCTTCCTGCGGCTGCTCAAGGCGACCGGCGCCTACGACCCCACCCGCTTCGGCGTCTCGGTCCTGACGCCCCCTTCCGCCCCCGATCTCTTGACGCTGCGCTGGCTGGCGCAATGGTCGGTCAACATCGTCGACTTCATCGACCGCGATGACTTTAGCACCCCGTTCCCGTGGGCGAAGCTCTGCGGCTCGCCGACGTTCGCGGCGTCGTTCGGCGCCGAATGGGTCTTCGGCGTCGAGATGCCGCGCGTCCTCATCAACGAGGCTTACGGCGAATACGTCAACCGCAACGGCGAGACGGGCAAGGGGATGAAGGCGAAGGCCTACCACGTCCATCTCTGGGTCGAACTGTTCAACCCCGTGCCGACCGACCCGACCCTCAACGCCTCCGGTGACGCGGAAATCGACGGCGCCTACCAGCTCCTCGTCACCAAGCAGAACCGCACGCTCCTTTCCGCCGACGACCTCGGCAACGTCCTCGGCGATCCCGACAACACCTCGGCGACGCAGGACTACGACCTCAGCCAGATCTACCAGGTCATCGACCGCTTCACGCCGGCGACGATTTCGGCTTCGGACAAGGCGGGGGGCGGCCTGGTGGTTCTCGGCCCCGCCGACCCGGTGCCGGGCGTCGGCGCGTGGGATCCGGGGACGGACTTCGGCACGATGCGCACCGGGGCGATGAGCTTCCAGTTCCCGATCGTCGCGAACCCGGTGGCGACGCCGGCGCCGCCGTCGGTGCTGCTGCGGCGGCTGGCGTGCCCGCACCTGCCCTGGCAGCCGCGCCAGGCCGACGACTCGCCGACGACGCCGTACAACCCGTACGTGACGGTCGACTACGCGGAGAACATTTCGCTGAACAACGGGGCGACGAACAACGGCGTCGGCCTGTTCGGGCAGCCGACGCCGCTCGACAAGCGGCGCTCGCAGGGGCGCGTCCAGCCCAGCCACGGCCACCCGCAGTACCGCATCGACCAGGCGCCGCTGCCGGCACTTCAGAACCAGCCGCAGCACACGCTTTTCGCCCACAACCAGGACGCCGTCTTCGATCCCCGGCCGGCGTTCGACTGGCTGGTGCATCTCGACCGCCCGCTCATCAGCCCGATGGAACTGGTCCACGTCGCCTGCTGCCGGCCTTATCAAGTAACGCATCTCTTCAAGGACACGCTGAACGACAGCTACACGGCGTACAACCACGCCCCCTACTGGATGCTGCGCGACCCCGCCTCGCCGCTGCACCGGGCATTGGAGCTGCTGGAGACCGGCAGCCGCGCCCGCGGCGCGGCGGGCAGCGATCAAATTCCCGGCCGCATCAACCTCAACACGGTGTGGGATCCTGAAACCTTCCTCGCGCTGTGCGATCCGCAAGGGTCGAACTATTTCGACACGGCCGACGTGGCGCAGATCTACCAGTGGATGATCGCCAGCCGCACGCCCGGCGGCGCACCGGGGCCGAACGACCGCCCGTTCAAATCGCTGGCCAGCGCGAACTTCGTCCAAGCCGGCAGCCGCTACGCTGACGGCGCGGGCATCGCCGACACCTGGCTGCGCGAGAACCCGCGCCACCCCAAGCATGACGCCGCCAAGAGGCCGATCCGCCTTTTCGAAGTGGTCAAGAAGAACCTCGAAGGCGACACCATCCCCGACCATCCGTACCAGCGCCACGAGCTGATGACGAAGATCTTCAGCCAGGTCACCACGCGCAGCAACGTCTTCGCCGTCTGGCTGACGGTCGGCTTCTTCGAGGTCAACGACGACACGACGCGGCCGGTGAAGCTCGGCGCCGAGATCGGCCGCAGCGAGGGGCGGCAGGTGCGCCACCGCATGTTCGCCGTCGTCGACCGCACGGCGCTGGTGCCGCTGCTGCCAGGCGACGGCCAGCCGGTGGTCAGCGCGACGACGCCGATCCCCGCCGCCGGTGCGACAACCGTGGTTCCTTCGCAGATGAGCGGCATCAATGGCAAGGCGGTATGGAGCATCCAGCCCGGCATGGTCCTGCGCGTCAGCGGCCTCGACGCCACCGGGACGCTGGCGACCGAGGACGTGGCGGTCACGGCGACATCGCCCGTCAGCTTCACCGCCAACTTCCGCCGCGCCTACCCCGGCGGCCTGTCGGCGATCCGGTCGTTCGGCAACCCGGGGCCGAGTCTGACCGCTTTCAACCCGGCGCGGCGTCCCGATCTTGTGCCGTACTTCAACGTGATCCGCTAGCGCGTTGACCCATCGAAACCTCGGGGTTGGCGAGCAGCGAGCATCCCGGCGACTGCCTCGCTCGCGCGTCCTTCACGCGTCCCTTGGGCGAACACGCCTTCGACGCGGCCGAGCAGGTGCTTCCTCCAGCCTTGAAGGACGGCCGGATGGACCGCGTGCCGGCCGGCCCGCTCGTGGACGGGGCGGTCCCCTTCGACGGGCGCGCGGCCGGATGGCGCGGCGCGGGCATGAATCAACCCTCGTTCGTGGGTGCGGGCTGAGTCAACGAGTGCGCGAGAAGGTACTTGACCAGGCCTTGAGCTTTCATGATGAAGTTCAAGCCGTCTCCATCGCCCAACGCCAGCGAGCATCCATTCATCAACATCCAATCGCCCAGTTGGTCAATCTTCGCTTGGTCGATCCTTCGTGGGCCGACCAGCCAGGTTTTCGGCTTGGGCGTGACTTGGTCGCCGGGGAAGAAAAACACCTCGTCGAATCCGTGGAAAATCGGCTTCTCCAGGTTGAGGAGCAGCGAGGACGGGACCAGGAAGCCGTCGCCGATCGCCTTCGCCGACCGAGCGAGCGGCTGTAGTTCAGGACTGCGTTCGAGAAGGCGCTTCGGAGCCAGGTCGCTGTCGAGCGACGTGACCAGCGCGAAAGCCATCGTTTTCGCGTTCCACGGCAGGTGGGCCAGGAAGTCATGGATGGAGAGATCAAGCCAGCCGGCGACATATTTGCTGTGCGAGATCACGAATCCGTTGCCGCCGTTGCTCATGTCGCTTCTCCTGGCGCCTGCTTGCCCAACTCCAGTTGAATTGCCTTCGATAGCTTTATCCGCGAATTCAAAATCAAGCCCGATGTCATCAAGGCAATATGTTGGCTAGTTCTTCATTTTCTTGGGCAGAAATGCCTCATTGTCAGCTTCAATTCGGAGCAGTTCGCCAACCTCGCCACGAATTTCACCATCGCTCATTTTGTGAGTCACTCCTTCATATCCAAGCCAAACCGATCTGCCTTTCCCGTCCTCCTCGCCAATCGGCGAATCAAGCATCAGTACAGTTGTCTTGATTTTATGTGCCCTAAGGAATCCGTTGAGTTCTTTCGCTTTATCCTCTGCGAAGCTCATTGTTATCCATTTGGGTTCGATTTTTGTTGCAAGAGCCTTTACTCCCGAAGTGGTGATGCTAGTGCCTACCGCTTGTATGTTTCTAAATGGCACCTTGTGCTTGGAAATGGCCTCTAATGATCGATCTGAAGCCGGAGTGTTATTCATTTCCAAAACATACAGGTTGCTTGCTTCCGGAAGTAGCGACGTCAGTTCGTCATCACCAATTTCGGTATGTGAAACATTCAGTGTTTGGACCGCCCATTTCTCAGAGATGAGAGGCAGTTTAGAGATTGCGTTTCTTGATATTACGCCGGCTCGAAAGTACATCAATTAGCAAGTTCCGCTGGGGCGGCGTACCGCGCCCAGGGGTGGAGGAAGTAGCTGACCACATGGCTGGGCA
>JAYSSW010000241.1:0-4626 GCA_043720335.1 Planctomycetia bacterium | reverse complement strand
ATGGCGTCTCCCTTCGCGTGTTCCTTCCCAAGATTCAACACCGCCAGGATAAAAAATACTCGCGGCGGTGCAAAGGCCAATCGGGGGACGGGGGAGGCGCTTCGAGCGAAGCCAGCCAGGCGTCGAAGTGCGGCATCTGGCCGCGAAGTGAGTACAGGCCGATTACTTTGGCTCTGGTGGGGCCGAATACAGGCTTCTGGCCCTTGTAGGAGGGGAATTGGGCCTGGATTCGCTTCGAGGGCGCCGTCATCGGATCGTCGTTGATCCTTTCGGGCGAGTCGTGCGCGTCTCGAATTGCTTGCAGTGTTTCGATCTGCTTCGTCTTGCCGGGATAGAACTCCGCGAGTTTCGACGGATCGCGGAACAGCATCGCCTCGAATTCGTGCAGTTGCAGATGCGGAATGAAGCGGGGTCTTGAATGTCGTCCGCGAAGGCTGCTTCCAGCAACTTGACACGATCCCACGGGAGGTGCCTCAGCGAATCGGCTCCGACCATTCCTGGGAACTGCATTGGCAGCGCGTACAGATCGATCATCGTTGTGAAGTAGACATCGCTGCCCTTCTCTTGCCGAAGCAATCGAACGATATGATGTCCTCCGGAGAGAAATGGCTGATGAGTTCCAGCGATTGGGTCGCGACGATCGCCTGGCAGTTCGCCGACGCTCCTTCGAGCAACCCCGCCAAGATGCCGATGGCGTACGGATGCAGCCCCAGTTCCGGCTCGTCGAGGATCAGCACCGGCGGCAGCTCGTGCTCCGGCTGCAAGAGCAGCGTCACCAGCGCCATCGCCCGCAGCGTCCCGTCGGAGAGCTGGTGCGGGCCGAACAGGTGGTCGCTGCCGATCTCGCGCCAGTTCAAACGGATGTTGGGATGATGCGGCTCCGGCTTCAGTACGAACGAGTCAAATTGCGGGAAAATATGACGGATGACCCGGATCATCCGATGATAGATCGGTGAGTTCGCTTGTTCATGGCGATACAGCATGGCAGCGAGGTTTCCGCCATCCGCCAGGAGTTCTTGATTATCATCCATGTAGATCGGGCGGCGGATCGACGCATTGCTTGTCGTGTTGTGGAATTGATACACGCGGAAGCCTTGGACCGTCCCTTTGAGCATTTGATCCAGCACATGATCGGCACTGATCTCCGTGTCGCCGGCCCTTCGGGCCATCGATTCTTCGACGACGCGAAGTTTGCAAACCGCTTCGTCAATTACCAGCCGATCATCGCCCGAATCGGAAAGTTGAAGTCGTATTTCCTCATCGTTCACGAACAGAAAATCAGCGGAAAGGGGAGGTGGCAGTCGTCCCGTAGTGCAAGCAGGCGGCGGCTCCCCCTTGGACAGCAATGAATAGATTCTGCTTGCCGCGGATCAGGTCTCGCATGAAGCTGAAGAACGACAGCAGGTTCGACTTGCCGGAGCCGTTGGCGCCGAGGAGGAGGTTGAGGGGTCCGAACTCGATGGTCTGGTCCTTGATCGACTTCCAGCCTTGCAGGCGCAGGCGTTTGAGCTGGGTCATGGGAGGTCGCTCCGCCGGGGATTGCTGACTTGGCTACTTTACCAGACGGAGCGGGCGGCCCCAAGGTCAGGAAGCGCTGGCCGGGCCCTGGAACAGGCCGTGCAGGAATTGGCGGTGGATCCAGTCGGGCAGCTCGGCGGGCCAGGGCTGGGGCAGCATGCGCAGCATGCCGCGGATGGTGCCGAGCAGCGCCAGCGTCGCCCATTCGGGGTGCGCGACCTGTCGGCCCGAATGTCTCAAGCGCGAAATGACGTTGGTCAGCAGGTGGACGTACTGCTGGCGGATCGTGTGCAGAGCGCTGAGGAACGTCTGCGAGCCGGACATCTCGCTGCGCTGGATCAGTTCGAGGAAATACGGGTTCGCCTCGTAGAAGCGGACGATGTTGACGAGGAACGCGCGCAGCACGTCGGCCGGTTCGCCCGGGGCGGTCAGCTTGCCCTGCGATTCTTCCAGCAGCCTTTGCAAGCCGTGGACGGCGAGGGCGAGGTAGAGGTCTTCCTTGTCGTCGAAGTAGCGGTACAACGTCCCCTTGGCGACCTTGGCCTGGTCGGCGATGTCCTCCATGCGCACCTCGTGGTAGTGCCGCCGGGAGAAGAGCTGGGCGGCGGCTTCGAGGATCTGCTGGGAGCGTTTGGGATCGCAGGTGCGCATGAACCGATGAGACTCGCGGGGCCGGAATGGTCGTAAATCGGCGTTCCATGCAGGATAGCGGCTTTCCTGGGCGGATTGCAAGTCGATTTATTGAAAAGCCTTGCACCATTTGCAGGTTGACGCTTGACAGGAGATTCCTTGGCGACGATAATTGAACTGGCTGGTTCATTATTCAGCCGAAGGGGAACTCCCCATTCCCGCCACTTTCATTCAGCCGCAAAGGCGCTGTCTATGTCCTGCCGAATTCCCTTCCTCCTCGGCGCGTGGCTGCTGCTCGCCGGCGGCCTGGCCCTGCCGGGCTGCGCCAAAAAGGAAGCTCCCGTCGTCGAGAAGAAGCCGATTGAGATCATCGCCAACCTCGCGGTGACGCGCGAAGTGATCGACTACGAGGACTTCACCGGCCGCATCGAGGCGGAGAAGCGCGTCGATCTGCGTTCGCGCGTGACGGGCTATCTGCGCAAGGTGAACTTCATCGAGGGGGATCCGGTCAAGGAAGGGGACGTGCTCTACGAGATCGACCCGCAGGTGTACGACGCGGAACTGCACAAGGCCGACGCGAACATCGTGCTGTCGGTGGCGCGGATGAAGCGGCTCGACGCGGACCTGGCGCGCGCCACTTCACTGCGCAGCCGCAACGCGATCAGCCAGGAGGACTTCGACAAGGTGTCGGGCGACCAGAGCGAGGCGAAGGCGTCGCTGAGCGTGGCCGAGGCGAGCCGGGAGCTGGCGAAGGTGAACCTGGCGTACACCAAGATCAAGGCGCCGATCTCCGGGCTGGCGAGCCGCACCATGATGGACGCGGGCAACCTGGTGAAGGCGGACGACACGATCCTGACGATGCTCGTGTCGCTCGATCCGGTGTTCGCCTACTTCGACGTGGACGAGCGCACGTTGCTGAAGGTTCGCCGCCTGATCCGCGAGGGGAAGATCAAGTCGGCGCGCGAGTCGGAGGTGCCGGTGTTCCTGTCGCTGTCGGACGAGACCGAGTTCAGCCACGCCGGGACGATCAACTTTGTCGACAACCATGTCGATCCGGCGACGGGGACGCTGCGTCTGCGTGGCGTGTTCCAGAACCCGAAGGGGCTGATGACGCCGGGTCTGTTCGTGCGGGTGCGGCTGCCGATCGGGGCGCCGAGGCAGGCGGTGGTGATCGCTGAGGCGGCGCTGGGGCTGGACCAGGGGCAGAAGTTCGTCTACGTCGTCAACGACAACAACGAAGTCGTCTACCGCAAGGTGGCGCTCGGCCCGCTGCTGAAGGGCTTCCGCGTGATCGAGAGCGGCGTCAAGGAAGGGGAGCGGGTGATCACGAGCGGCCTGCAGCGCATCCGCCCCAAGGACAAGGTGACGGCGAAGATCGAGGCGATCCCTGCGGACGCGGGCGTGTCGCCGCTGCCGCTGCTGTGGCGCACGCAGCTTTCGCACGGCGGGGCGGCGTCGCCTCGCGTCGAGAAGCTGAGCCAGTAGCGGCGATCGTCTAGCCGTTCGCCTACGGCGAACGTGGGCGTGACGCACGAACAACGACGGAATCCCCGCGCGGTGTCCTCTCCGCGCTCGCCGTAGGCGAACGGCTAAACGGCGCACGTTCACCCCACGAGGCACCCCGGTGATCTCTCGCTTCTTCATCGACCGGCCGATCTTCGCGTCGGTGCTGTCGATCCTGATCGTGCTGGCCGGCGGCATCGCGGTCTTCACGCTGCCGCTGGCGCAGTACCCGTCGATCACGCCGCCGACGGTGTCGGTCGACGCGAACTACCCGGGCGCCAGCGCGGAGATCGTGTCCGAGAGCATCGCCACGCCGATCGAGCAGCAGGTCAACGGCGTCGAGAACATGCTGTACATGTCGTCGCAGTGCACCAACGACGGCACCTACAACTTGACCGTGACGTTCCGCCAGGGGGTCGATGTCAATCTGGCCCAGGTGCTGGTGCAGAACCGCGTGAACCTCGCCCTGCCGCTGCTGCCCGACGTGGTGAAGGCGACCGGCGTCACCACGCGGAAAAGATCGCCCGACATCCTCATGGCGGTCAACCTCTACTCCGAGACCGACGCGGAAACGGGCCTGCCGTACTACGACCAGTTGTACCTCAGCAACTACACGCTGCTGCAGCTCAAGGACGAGGTCGCCCGGCTGCCCGGCATCAGCGACGTGTTCATCTTCGGCCAGCGCGACTACAGCATGCGTGTCTGGCTCGACCCCGAGAAGGCCTCGTCGCTGTCGCTCACCGCCAGCGACATCGTGCGCTCGCTGCGCGAGCAGAACCAGCAGATCGCCGCCGGGCAGATCGGCCAGGAACCCGCGCCCAAGGGGCAGTCGTTCCAGATCCCGCTGCGCACCGTCGGCCGGCTGTCGTCGGTCGAGGAGTTCGAGCAGGTCATCGTCAAGTCGACCAGCGACGGCCGCGTGGTCCGGCTGAAGGACGTGGCCCGCGTCGCCCTGATGGCCAAGAACGAGCTCAT
>JAYSSW010000240.1:0-2125 GCA_043720335.1 Planctomycetia bacterium | reverse complement strand
GCCGAACTCGTCGGTGGCGCCGTGGCTGAAGCCCTTCTTCACCCCGGCGCCGGCGAGCCAGACGGTGAAGCCCTGCGGGTTGTGGTCGCGCCCCTGCGAGCCGCGCTGGAAGGTCGGCATGCGGCCGAACTCGGTGACCCAGACGACGAGGGTGTCGTCGAGCAGGCCGCGCTGCTTGAGGTCGCGGAGCAGGGCGGCGCACGGCTGGTCGAGGATGGGGCCGTGGCGGTCGTAGTCGGCGACGATCTGGCGGTGCCCGTCCCAGTTGCCGACCCCTTCGCCCATCGCGTAGGCGCCGTTGAAGAGCTGCACGAAGCGCACGTCGCGTTCGAGCAGTCTTCGCGCGAGGATGCAGTTGCGGGCGAAGCCGGCTTTGACACGATTCGCATCGTTGGCGCCGTAGCGGTCCAGCGTCGCCATCGTTTCGGTCGACAGGTCGGCGACTGCCGCCGCTTCGAGCTGCATGCGGGCGGCCAGCTCGTAGCTGGCGATGCGGGCGCTCAGGTCGGTGTCGCCGGGGTTGCGGGCGAGATGCCGTTCGTTCATGAAGCGCAGGAAGTCGCGGGTGGCGCGGTCGGCGTCGGCGCTTACTCCCGCAGGCCGGTTCAGGTGCGCGATCGGCCGCTCGGCGTTGAACGCGACCCCCTGGAAGACGGCGGGCAGGAAGGCGCTCCCCCAGTTGCTCGGCCCGATCTGCGGCACGCCGCGCGGGTCGGGGATCGCGACGAAGGCCGGCAGGTCAGCACATTCGCTGCCGAGCGCGTAGCTGACCCACGCGCCGGCGCTGGGGAAGCCGTCGAGCGTGAAGCCGGTGCTCATTTGGTTCTCGGCGGGACCGTGCGTGTTGCTCCGCGCGGTCATCGAGTGGATGAAGCACATCTCGTCGGCCAGCTCGGCGAGGTTCGGCAGCAGGTCCGAGATCATCTTGCCCGACTGCCCGCGCGGCTTGAAGCGCCAGCGCGGCGCCGCCAGCGCCCCTTGCTCGCCTTGAAAGGTTACGAGCCGCTCCTGTCCCGGCATCGCCTGCCCGTCGCGCCGCATCAGTTCCGGCTTGTAGTCGAACGTGTCGAGATGGCTGACCGCCCCGGAGCAGAAGATCTGCAACACCCGCTTCGCCTTCGCCACGCGATGGGGCTGCCGGGCGGCGAGCGGCGCTTCGGGCCGGATGCGCGGCCTGATCGGGCCGGCTTCCTGCGCCAGCAACCGGTCGCGCTGCAACAGCGCCGCCAGCGCGACGCCGCTCAGGCCCGTGGACGCCAAGCCAAGGAAGTTGCGGCGGTCGAGCAGCCAGGATCGCGGAGTCGTCAGGTCAGGCATGGCACGGCTTCCGAAGAAAAAAGCAGAGGACGATCCCCACATGGGGATCGTCCTCTGAAGCGTACCATCCCGCGAGTCGCCTACCAAGCGGCATTTACGCATGCATTGCGGCGAGCGTATCACGTCGAGCGCGATTCAAGTCGGCGCGACCAATCGACTCGATGCGCGGGGTCAGGCTTGCTTCCTCGCGAATGAAGCCCTTGTCGTCCTTCTTGGCGTCGGGCGGGCTTTTGTCGCCCTTCTTGTCCTTGTCGCCCTTCTTCTTGTCCTTGCCGTCGGGCGGGCCTTTGTCCCCCTTCTTTTCCTTGCCGCCTTTGTCCCCCTTCTTCTCCATCATTTCCTGCACGGTGCGCAGCTGGTCGGGGGTGAGGATCTTTTCGAGCTTGGACTTCACTTCCTTCTCGATGGCGTCGATCTTGTCGAGCTGGGCATCGGACAGGTCGAGCTTCTCGCGGACCTGCGGCGGCAGCACCTTGCCGAGCACGAAGCCCTTCTTGCCGTCGGGCGGGCCTTTCTTCTTCTCGCCGTCCGGCTGGGCGTACGCGCTCAGGGCGGCCGAGATCAGCGTGCTGAAGGCGATCATCGAAACGAGATGCTTCTTCATGGGAATGTTCCCCCTGGGTTGGATGGGTGTTCCACGACGCATGAAGGGAGTTTAGAAGGAGAACCTGAAGGGAGCATGAAGGAAGAATTGTTTTGAACGAACCCTGAGCGCAAGCGACGGGATCGCAGCGAAATGTGCAGGAGGATATTTTCTTTGAACGAACCCTGAGCGCAAGCGACGGGATCGCAGCGAAATGTGCAGGCG
>JAYSSW010000239.1:0-4629 GCA_043720335.1 Planctomycetia bacterium | reverse complement strand
CGCCGGCGACGATCTCGTCGAGGATCGACGTGGCCGACTCGTGTAGCTCGCGCGCCACGGCACCGACGGTCGGGTCGGTCAGGATCTTGGGGTACTTGCCCTTCAGCTCCCACGTCGCGAAGAAGGGGGACCAATCGATGTAGGGGACGAGGTCGGCGAGGGGGTAATCGTCGAGGATTCGGACGCCCGTGAAGTCGGGTTTCGCGATCGGCGAGCTTGCCCAGTCGATCTGGAACCGCCGGGCGAGGGCGTCGTCGTAGGAGACGAGCTTGCGCTGCCTCCGCTTCGAGAAGGCGGACCGCTCGGCTTCCTGGGTCACTCGATTCAGGCGGTCGTACTCGGGCCGGGTCTCGTCGCGGTTGAGCTGATCGACCACGTTGACCGACCGCGAGGCGTCCTTGACGTGGACGACGGGCCCGCTGTAGGCCCCGGCGATCTTGACCGAGGTGTGCTTCGAGCTAGTCGTGGCCCCGCCGATGAGCAGGGGCATCGTGAACCCCTGGCGCTGCATCTCCTTGGCGACGTGGACCATCTCGTCGAGCGACGGGGTGATGAGGCCGGACAGGCCGATCATGCTGACGCCGTGCTTGCGGGCTTCGGCGAGGATCTTGTCGCAGGGGACCATGACGCCGAGGTCGATGATTTCGTAGTCGTTGCAGTTGAGGACGACGCCGACGATGTTCTTGCCGATGTCGTGCACGTCGCCGCGCACGGTGGCCATCAGCACCTTGCCGCGCGCGGTGTGGACGGCGCCCGACTTGAGCCGCTCGGCCTCCATGAACGGCAGGAGATAGTTGACCGCCTGCTTCATGACGCGGGCGCTTTTGACGACCTGCGGCAGGAACATCTTGCCCGACCCGAACAGGTCGCCGACGACGTTCATGCCGGCCATGAGCGGGCCTTCGATGATCTGCAACGCGCGTTCGTACTGGTGGCGGGCCTCCTCCACGTCGACTTCGACGAACTCGGAGATGCCGTTGATGAGGGCGTGCGTCAGCCTCGCCTCGACCGGCTCCGTGCGCCAGGGGTTCGACTGCGTCTCGGTCTTGTCCTTCTTCTTGACCGACTCGGAGAACTGCAGCAGCCGATCGGTCGCGTCGGGGCGGCGGTTCAGGACCACGTCCTCGACGCGCTCGAGCAGGTCCTTCGGAATCTCCTCGAAGACCTGGAGCTGCGTCGGGTTGACGATGCCCATGTCGAGGCCGGCTTTGATGGCGTGGTAGAGGAAGACGGCGTTGATCGCCTCGCGGACGGCCTCGTTGCCCCGGAAGCTGAACGACACGTTGCTGACGCCGCCGGAGGTCTTCGCCTGCGGGAAGAGCCGTTTCAGCTCGCGGACGGCGTTGAAGAACTCGACGGCGTAGTTGTTGTGCTCCTCCATCCCGGTGCCGATGGTGAGGATGTTGGTGTCGAAGATGATGTCGCTGGGGTCGAAGCCGACCTCGTCGACGAGAACCTTATAGGCGTAGGCCGAGATCTTCACCTTGTCCTCGGCGGTGACGGCCTGGCCTTCAGGAATGCCGGGTATCAGCCCGTCGGCGGTGAACGCCATCACGACCACGGCGGCGCCGTAGCGCTTCACGAGCTTCGCCTGCTCGATGAACTTCTCCTTGCCTTCCTTCAAGCTGATCGAGTTGACGATCCCCTTGCCCTGGAGGCATTTCAGGCCGGCCTCGATGATCTCCCACTTGGAGCTGTCGACCATGATCGGCACGTTGGCGAGGATCGGCTCGTTGGCGAGCAGCATGAGGAAGCGGGTCATCGCCTCCTTGCCGTCGATCAGGTCGGCGTCCATGTTGATGTCGAGGACGTTGGCGCCCCCCTCGACCTGCTGGCGGGCGACGGCGATGGCTTCGTCGAACTGGCCTTCCTTGATGAGCCGTTTGAAGCGGAGCGAGCCGGTGATGTTGCAGCGCTCGCCGACCATGATGAAGTTGGTCTCGGGACGGACGGTCAGCACTTCGTTGCCGGAGTAGTACGACCAGCCGGGCAGGTCAGGCACGCGGCGCGGGGCGACGCCTTCGATCTCCTGGCCGAAGCGTGCGATCCAGTCGGGGGTCGTGCCGCAGCAGCCGCCGACGACGTTGACGAGACCCTGGCGCGCGAGTTCGCCGAGCGCCCTGGCGGTGCCGTCCTTGCCAAGCCCGACGAAGCCCCCCATGCCGTCGGGCAGGCCGGCGTTGGGGTAGCAGACGATGGGTTTGCGCGAGAGCTGGGCCACGCTCTCGACGGCGCCGCGCATCAGGTCGACGCCGACGCCGCAGTTGAAGCCGACCGCAAGGGCGTCGAAGTGCGACACCGAGACATAGAACGCTTCGGGCGTCTGCGACAGCAGCGTGCGGCCGCCGGGGCTGTAGATGGTTCCGGTGACAAACGTCGGGATGCGGACCTTGTGGTCGGCGCAGTACTTGTCGATGGCGAACAGGCATGCTTTCAGGACGAGGATGTCGTTCCCGGTCTCGACCGCGAGCAGATCGACGCCGCCGGCGACGAGGGCCTTCACCTGGGCGTAGTAGCTGGCGACGAAATCGTCGTAGGAGTGCGTGCGCTGTCCCTGGTCGGGGCTGGAAGGCTCGATGTAGAGCGTCTTCGTCGTCGGCCCGATGCTGCCTGCGACGAAGCGCGGCCGGCTGGGGTTGCGGCGCGTGTAGTCGTCGGCCGCGCGGCGCGCGATCTCGGCGGCTTGCTTGTTGATCTCGTGCACCAGGTCGTCGAGCGCGAACTCCTCCAGCGCCAGTCGGCTGGCGTTGAACGTGCAGGTCTCGATGATGTCCGAGCCGGCTTCCAAATAGGCGCGGTGGATGTCCTCGATCAGCTTCGGCTGCGTCAGGACCAACGCCTCGGTGCAGTTCTTCAGCAGCTTGGGGTGCGACCGGAAACGCTCGCCGCGGTAGTCGTCCTCCTGGGGATCGCGCGAGTAGATCAGCGCCCCCATCGACCCGTCGAGCAGCAGGACGCGCTGGGCCATCAGTTCCTGGAGGACATCGCCCTTGTTCATCTGCGTGAGAATCGACATAAGCCCGGTCCTGTTTGGCGTTTCAGATCGTCCTGGTCAGGATAGAGCAAGTGGGCGATTCCTTCCAGGCGTGTTTTGGCGGCGTCCCCACGTTGAATCCGTGCATTGGTGGGTGGGCCGAGGAAATCCGCAATCTGGCTTCTTCCATAAGATCCCCTGGGCCGATCTTGTTTGGACCGCCCAGTCTCTGCTATCATCCCGGCCTGTCGAATCCCGTGTCGCATCCCCTGCCCGGAAAGGCAAGGTCGCATGTCCACCGCGCGGCGCCTGGGCCTCGGCCAGCTCCTGCTGCTGGTCCTGGTCCTGACGGGTTGCCAGCAGCGCTCCACGACCCTCAACCCGGTCGCAGGCAAGGTCGCGTACAACGGCGCCTTGCTGAAAGGCGGGCTGATCGTCTTCACGCCCGACACGTCACGCGGCGAATCGGGCAAGGTCGCCAGCGCCAAGATCAACCGCGACGGCACCTACACCCTCATGACCGGCGACGTGGCCGGCGCGACCGCAGGCTGGTACCGCGTCACCGTCGCCTCGCTCCAGGACGGCGCCGACCCGCGCGGCATCCCGGCGTCGGTGCTGCCCGACAAGTACCTCGACCCGACCACGTCGATGCTCAACTGCGAAGTGAAGCCCAACCGCTCGAACCAGCTCGATTTCAACCTGGATTGAACGCCGCGTACGGCTCACGGCCACGGGTTCCATTCGCCCCAATTCGTGAGGTAGTCCGCCAGCGCGGGCCAGGTCGCGACACGGCGGGCGATTTCGTCCTTCAGTTCCGCGACCGCTCTGCGTTCATCTTCCAGCGACAGTTCGCCGGCCAGCACGCGCGTGCGCAGGAACACGAAATAAGTGTCGAGCGTGTCGAACAGGCAGTAGTCGTTGATGAGCTGGTGTTGGTTTTGCAGGAAGAGCTGATAGACCTTCTTGCCGGTCACTTCCATCTTGCCCGGCTTGCCGAGCAGTTTGGAGAGCAGGTTCAGGCCGCCCGACAGCCGGAAGTCGCCGGCGTTGGTGATCCAGTCCATGAGGTCGAGGTGCCAGCCCTCGTAGCGCTTGCCGGGCGTGTGGACGTTCGGCCCCGCACTGACGCCGAAGCGGAACGCGGCCATCTCCATGAGTGGCAGGTCGAAGCCTCGGCCATTGAAGGTTACGAGGCGCAGGCCGTCGCCATGCTCTTTGCGCAGCGCGGCGATCACGCGCCAGAACGCTTCGACGATCTGCTGAGGCCGAAACCGGGGCGCGTCGAGGCACTCGAAACCTTGGATGCGGAAGTCGCTGCCGACGTGGACCAGCGCCGTCGCCACCGGGTACTGGAAGGTGAGGGGCAGGAAGTCCGACCCCGACGACGACTGTCGCTTTGCTTCCGATTGAGCGCGCGCGACGGCCTCCTCCTCCGTCATCGTTTCCGACGGATACTTGACGAAGTTGAGCAGCTTGCCGTCAGGCACGCTTTCGGTGTCGAAGACGAGATAGGCGGTCGCGTCGCGGGGCATGGCGTGGGATTCTCCTGTCTCTACTTTCGTCGCGATCCTGCGTGCGAATGAATGCAATTGTGGGTGAGGGCGGGGCGCGAAGTTTAGCCGCGACGCGCAGCGGAGCGCGGGCGCCGCGCGACG
>JAYSSW010000238.1:0-4631 GCA_043720335.1 Planctomycetia bacterium | reverse complement strand
CCGCTTCGACCAGGTCGCGGAACGTGAACAGGTTCTTCGACGCGTCGGCCCAGACCCGGTCAACCGAATTGTCGGCCGTCATCAACGCGACGTAGGCGACCTGCCGCGTCAGCGGCATGCGGGCGGCGACGGCGATCTTCTCCAGCCGGGGCCGGAACTTCGCCAGCTCCTTCGCGTCGCGCGCCGTCAGCAGGTGGGCCAGGTCGTGCAGCACGTGGTCGGAGTGCCCGGCGCCCCCCTTGTCGATCCGCTCGATGGCGGTGAACAGCTCGCTCACGTAGTCCGACTTGTTGATCGACGCCAGCCCGCTCAGCGCCTCCTCGCGGAACTGTGGCAGCACGCCGTCGCGCGACAGCAGCGCCAGGTAGACCGGCGTGCTGCGCGGCATCCGGCTCAGCTCCGCCGGCGTGACGCTGCCCAGCAGGAACGCCGCCCCGGCGCCCTTCAGGTTGAACGGCTTGCCCGTCGTCAGCGCCGTCTTCCAGTACGGCTCCAGCGTCGTCATCGTCTCCTTCAGGCCGTACGCGAGGTAGTAGTCGCTCGGGTGCTCCAGCGACTGCAGCGCGATCTCCGCCGCTCGGCTGTCCTTCAGGAAACTGCACGCGACGACGGCTTCGAGCCGGACGCGCGGATGCAGGTCGTTGACCTGGCCTTCCAGGTACTTCGTCACTTTTTCGATGGGGAGCTGTTCACGGGCGTTGCGCAGCGCGCGGGTCGCACCAGCGCGGGCGTTGTAGTCCTTCGCGTGCAGCAGCCGAACGAGCAGATCCTCGTCGAGATGATTGACGCCTTGGCCGACCCACAGGGCTTCGAGCAACTGGTGCTCGTAGTTGGCGTCGCCTTCCTTCAATCCCGCGACCCACTTCTCCAAGGCGTTTTTCACCTGGACGGGATCACGGTCACGCAGCTCCGTGCGGACACGGTAGCGCGTGCGGTCCTCCGGCTCCTTGAGCAGGTCGAGCAGCTTCGCGATCGGCTCGCCGGCGATCTTCGCGGGCGTGACCAGCGGGCGGTTCTTCGCGGTGATGCGCCAGATGCGGCCGTGGAAGTGGTCGCGGCCCGGGTCGCGCAGCGAGTACTGCATGTGGCCGATGAGCGGGTTGAACCAGTCGACGACGTACAGCGCCCCGTCGGGGCCGAACTTGATGTCGACCGGGCGGAAGTTGCGGTCGGTCGAGAACAGCAGCGGCTCGACCTCCTTCGAGGTGAAGCCGGATCCCTCCTCGATCACCTTGTGCTGCTTGATCCCCTGGAAGCCGATGTTGTTGTTGACGAGGAAGTTGCCCTGCGCTTCGGGGGGGAAGTGCCGGCTGCTGACGATCTCGCAGCCGCAGGTGGGGCGGACGATGGTCGTGAAGACCTTCATGCCGGGATGCTGGTTCGGGTACGGGACGTGGCCTGTCATCGGCAGGGCGTTGTAGTTCGAGCCGCCCGACGCGTCGGCGATGAAGTTGAAGCCCCACTTGTCGTAGACCTGCCCCCACGGGTTCGCGAAGTGGTACGAGACGTAGGTTTCGAGCTTGTGGCTGCGCGGCTGGAAGCGGTAGATCGCGGCGTCGCGCTGGCGCAGCAGGCCGTGCGGCGTCTCGGTGCTGGTGCGGTGGAAGATGCCCTCGTTGAAGTGGAGGGCGCCTTCGGGACTCCAGACGAAGGCGTGGATGGCGTGGTGGCTGTCGCCGGTGCCGAAGCCGTGCAGGATCGTTTCGCGCACGTCGGCCTTGCCGTCGCCGTCGGTGTCCTTGAGGAACATGAGGTTGGGCTGGGCGCCGACGTAGACGCCCCCCTGCCCGAACTCGATGCCGGTCGGCAGGTAGAGCTTGTCGGCGAAGACGGTGTGCTTGTCGGCCTTGCCGTCGCCGTCGGTGTCCTCCAGCACGATGATCTTGTCGTTGGGGGGCGAGCCGGGCAGGTAGTGCGGATACGACGGCATGGTCGTGACCCATAGCCGGCCCTTGGCGTCCCACGCCATCGCCAGCGGGTCGTTCAGCGGGAAGTCCTTCTCGGACGCGAACAGGTTGATCTCGTAGCCCTCCTGCAACTTGAAGTGCTTGCGCGCCGCTTCGGGGTCGAGGGCGGTGTCGACGACCTTGCCGCCGATGACGCCTTGCTTCTGGCCGTACACCGCTTCGATGGCGGGAGGATTCGTCGTCGACGTCACGCGCGTGATGTTGGCGATCTTCGCCGCCTGCTTCGCCGGCATCAGTTGCGCGGTGTTCTGGCCAGCGGGGACGGCCAGCTTGTGGATCACCTTGTCCATCGCGGCGACGGCCTTCTCCATCTGCTCCATCTCGGACGGGAAATTCTTGACGCCGAACGGCGCGGCGCGGCGGCCGTAGATGTACTCGCCGTTCACCGCGCGCCACTGGTAGAACCATTCCTGGTTCTGCTCGACGATGGCGAGCCGCAGTTTTTCCGCCGCGTTCTGGGCCGGGCTGTTCGCGAGGAATGGCCCCATCAAAAGCTGCTGCGCGTTGGCCCGCAGGCAGACCGCGTCGTTCAACACCAGCGCGTATTCCTCATTCGACTTCGCATCGAGATTCGCCGCGGTCACATAAGGCAGGTAGCGCAGCAGGCTGCTCGGCAGCGGCGTTCCGTCCGGGAACGGCGGCGACGGCAGATTCTTCGCGGCGGTGACCGTCGCTTTGGCGCCGTCGATGTCGACCGCCCAGCGCGGCAGCGCCATGGCGAGCTGGTCCATCGCGTAGTGCGCCGCAGTCCAGTAGCCCGCCTGGTTGAGATGGATGCCGTTGATCGTGAAGTGTGTCGTCGTCCGCTCCACCTCCAGCATCGCGGCCGTGAACGGCGTGTGCAGGTCCACGAAGGGCAGGCCGTTCGACTCCGCGACTTGCTTCATCGCTGCCGTGTACGTCTTGAGCTGCGCGTTGTGGTCCTTGGGATCGGGGAACTCGCCGCCGAGGTATTCGTGCGCGACGGGGCTGACCAGCACGATTCGCGGCGGCGACTTGCCGTTGAACGTCTCCTTGCCGTAGACCGCGAGCAGTCCTTGCAGCGACTTGGTGAAGTCGGCCAGGCCCGTGTCACCACTGAACGAGTCGTTCATGCCGACGCAGAGGAAGACCACGTCGGCCTGCACGTCCTTCAGGTGCTTCGTCATCGTGCCGAAGTTGAGAGCGCGGTTGGAGCCGTGGTTGTACTCCATCGTCCCCTTGAGGTCGGCGAGCAGCGACGCCGGCGTGTCGCCGGAGTAGCCGAGGTTGCGGAAGGTGAGCTTCTGCTCGGGGAGGCGTGCTTGCAGCAGCGTCTCGAAGTAGCCGAACATGCCGGCGCGTTCGGCGAAGGTGTCGCCCATGAAGACGACGCGGTCGCCGGTCTTGAGTTCGAGCTTGTGCTTCGAGACGATGGGGGGCGGGTCTTTCTTGTTCTTCTTGCCGAACGGCGGCTGCTTCCCAATGATGCCCTTCGGCTGCGTGACCTGCGAGTGGGCGAGCCAGGCGACCGTGCCGAGCGCGAAGACGGCGATCATCAAGGAGAGGGACAAACGCTTCATGGTTCAACCTGGGGTGAAGACGCCGAGGAGTTTCAGAAGTGATTCTAAGGCGGGAGCGTGACGGCTGCAAACGCGAAACTTCGTTCGGTTACACTGTCCGGTCGTGTCCCACATCTCCGCTTTGGTAGCAGCGCAGGACAAATTGCGAGGATCCCGTTTTTGCACCGAAGGTGCTGCATAACAAAGCCCAGGGTCGCGCTAGCGCACCCTGGGGACCGCGTCATGCAACGGATTTCTACGCCAACGGCGTTGCATCGACGCGTGCACTTCAAGGCGATGCAGCCCCGTTGGGGCAGATTGTTGATGGTTCGTCCTTTCCCCAGGGTGCGCTTCGCGACCCTGGGCTTTGTTATGCAGCACCTTCGGTGCAAAAACCGCATCCGCTATTCGTTACCCGATCAGCGCACGCAACTGCGCGACGGTCACTTCCTCCAGCGTGCGCACGACGAGGTCGGCGCCGGCGTCGCGCAGCGTGTCGGCGGAGTGGTGGCCGACGAAGGTGATTCCCACCGCTCGCATCCCAGCCGACTTCGCGGCTTGCACGCCGACGGGGGCGTCCTCCAGGACCAGGCAGCGCGCCGGCGGCACGCCGAGGCGCTTGGCGGCTTGCAGGAACACGTCCGGGTCGGGCTTGCCGCGCGGCGTGTCCTCCATCGCGACGACGGCGGCGAAACGACTGCGCGTGCCGGTGTGGTCGAGGATCATTTCGAGATTGCGGCGCGGGGCGCTGGAGCCGATCGCCTGCTTTCCTCCGAGCGCCACGATGGCGTCGAGCAGCGCGGGCACGCCGGGGAGCAGGTCGATGCCCTTGATCGCTTCGGCGCGGTAGATGTCCTCCTTGCGGCTGCCGAGTCGTTCGACTTCGTCGTGGGAATATCCCGCGCCGAACAGCTTGGGGATGATCTCCGGGTTGCGCCAGCCGAAGGTGCCGGCGAAGTCGTCGCGCGTGAATGGCTTGCCGAGTTCATGGGCGAGCGTCAGCCAAGCCTGGAAGTGCAGCTCGGCGGTGTCGACCAGGGTGCCGTCCACGTCCCATAGGACCGCCCAATCGTTGCCGTTTTCGGCCATCGTTGCGAACCTCGTTCGTTTTCCCTCAAGATAGGGACAGCGCGCAAGAGAATCG
>JAYSSW010000237.1:0-4631 GCA_043720335.1 Planctomycetia bacterium | reverse complement strand
CGGAGGTGACAGGGGACGGGCGCCCAAGGTCGATGCGTCAATCCACGAAACGGCTGACCGCGAGCGTCACGTTCTGCCCGCCGAACCCGAAGCTGTTGCTCAGGGCGTGGTCGATCTTCTTCTCGCGCGCGACGTTCGGGACGTAGTCGAGGTCGCAGACCGGGTCCTTCGTCTCGTAGTTGATCGTCGGGGGCAGCACGCCGTGGCGGATCGCCATGATGCAGGTGATGAGTTCGACGGCGCCGGCGGCGGCGATCAGGTGGCCGAGCATGCTCTTGCTGCTGCTGACGGGGACGTGGTAGGCGAGGTCGCCGAAGACCTTCTTGATGCCGATGGTCTCGACGCTGTCGTTGACCTGGGTGCTGGTGCCGTGGGCGTTGATGTAGCCGATGGCTTCGGGGCTGAGTCGGGCGTCGCGGAGGGCGCCGGCGATGCAGGCGATGGCGCCGCGCCCGTCGGGGTGGCTGTCGGTCATGCGGAAGGCGTCGCAGGTGGTGCCGTAGCCGGTCAGTTCGGCGTGAATCACCGCTCCGCGCCGCTTGGCGTGCTCAAGTTCTTCGAGGACGACCATGCCGGAGCCTTCGCCGATGACGAAGCCGTCGCGGTTGAGGTCGAAGGGGCGCGAGGCCTTCTGCGGGTCGCCGGTGCTGGCGGAGAGGGCGGTGAGGAGGTTGAAGCCGGTGATGCCGAAGGGGTGGATCATGCTGTGCGAGCCGCCGGAGAGCATGAGGTCGGCGTCGCCGGTGCGGATGAGGGCGACCGCTTCGCCAATCGCCTGGCTGCTGGCGGCGCAGGCGGTGAGGCAGTTGTAGTTGGGGCCTTCCAGCCCGAAGTGCTCGGCGAGGTGGCCGGGCGTGGTGTGCATCTCCTGCTCGTACTCCTGCTCGCCGTTGAAGTGCGACAGGCCCTCGCGCTGGAACGCGGGCAGGTCCATCGCGTTGGTGGCGGCGACGTAGGTCTTGGCGATGGCGGGGATCAGGTGCGCGAAGTCCTGCACGCCTTCGCCGGAGCCGAGGTAGACGCCGAAGCGCGACGGATCGACCTGCGGGTTGTCGAGCAGTCCCGCGTGCTCCAGAGCGCGCTGCCCGGCGGCGGCGGCGAAGCGGCTGTTCGGGCCGGCCCACTTCCAGCGCGACGGGTCCTTCACGAAGTTCGCCAGGTCGAACCCCTTCAGCTCGGCCGCGAACTTCGTCGGGAACGCCGAGGCGTCGAACTGCCGGATCCAGTCGACGCCGCTGCGGCCCGCGAGCTGGTTCTCGTACAGTTCCTTGACCGTGTGCCCCAGCGGCGTCACGGCGCCCATGCCGGTGATGACGACCCGTCGTTTCATGGCGTTGCTCTCGGTTGACTATCCCACAACGAAGGAGGTTGAAACCCAAGCCCCAGGATGAGCAACGCGATTCCTGGGGGTGAGTGGTCGCCCGCTTCGACCCCCACCAATCGCTTCGCTCATGGTGGGGCTTGGTGCGCTTCCAATCTGCAATCCAAACTCTTCAATCCGCAATCCATCGACCCCCACCAATCGCTTCGCTCATGGTGGGGCTTGGCGCGACGTTCAACAACCTATTCCCACTTGCGGCACACCACCGCGGCGCACTGGCCCATCTCGGTGTAGCCCAGCTTCAGGAAGTGCGGCTTCGTCACCTTATGTGGTTCTCGCGTCACGTTGATCGGGCAGTCGGCGGCGGTCTCCTCGTGGTTGACGGTCGCGGGGATGGTCCCGCCACGAGCGGCCAACAGGGCGACCGACAACTCAATGGTCCCGGAGCCGGCCCCGAGGTTGCCGACACTGCTCTTCATCGACCAAACGGGGACGGAAGTTCCGAAAACCGCCGCGATGGCGCGGGCTTCCCAAGCGTCGAGCTTGACCGAGCCGAGGCCGTGGGCGTTGACGAAGTCGATGTCGCCCGGCTGAATCTCGGCCTGCGCGAGCGCGGCCCGGATCGCCTGGACGAGTCCCTTGCCGCTCAGGCCGCGGTCGAAGGCGGCGCCGAACCCGGCGATCTCGCCGTAGATCTTGGCGCCGCGTTTCTGGGCGTGCTCCAACTCTTCGGCGACGATGACGCCGCCCCCTTCGCCCAGTGCCGCTCCGTTGCGGTCGCGGTCGAACGGGCGAACGGCTTTCTCCGGGGTCTCGTTCCGCGTGGAGAGCCGGCCGAACAAGCACTGGCGGACCATGCTGAGGGCGTTGATCTTGCTGTCGGCGCCGCCGACGAGGAACAGGTCGGCCTGGTCGCGGCGGACGATGTGGACTGCTTCGCCGAGCGCGAGCAGGCCGGCCACGTCGCTCTCAGTGATCGTGTTGCTGGGGCCTTGCAGGTTGTGGATGATCGACACATGGCAGGCGAGCATGTTCGGCAGGTACTTCAACATCCACAGCGGCGTGATGATCGGCAGGCCTTTTTCGCCCCACACCTGGAGATCGACCGTGCCTGCCGGCGCATCCGCGACGCTGACCTGGGCGGCGGGGCCGAGTTCGTAGAGTTCGGAGGGGAGCAGGCCGGCGCCGAACTCGGTGCCGAAGCGGGCGGGGTCGATCTTGGACTTGTCGATGGCGGAGTCGTCGATGGCGAGCTGGGCGGCGGCGACGGCGAGCTGCGTGCCGCGCGCCATGACGCGCATGTTCTTGCGCTGCGACTTGTCGAGATGTTGCTTGGCGTCGAAGCCGACGACCTCGCCGGCGAAGCGCGTGGGGAGGGGGCTGGCGTCGAAGGCCTTGACGGCCCGGATGCCGGAGCGGCCCAGCAGCAGCCCCTCGACGGTGGCGGGGGCGGAGAGGCCGAGGGGAGAGATCACGCCGATGCCAGTGAGCACGACGCGACGGGAATGAGACATGGCGCACCTTTGCATGGCCGGGCGGAGGTTCACCGTTTCGCGCTCGGGGAAACGTGGCGTCGCGCCGAATCCCGCCCCGTTTCAACTGCTGGGTCGTCTCCTGCACGTCCCGCCGGGCCAGGCGAGCGCGAAACGTGAACAGGGAACCTCACCCGGGACTTGTGATCGATGCGGCGCCGTCCTTGGGCCGGGGCTGGAGCTTGGCTAGCCCGAGCATGTCTTTCAGCCCTCCGCTGAAGACGAAGTTGCGGTCGCCGAACATCTGCTGCGAGCGGGCCTGGTCGAGATGGGCGAAGAAGATCTCCGCTTCTCCCAATGGGGCGCCAGCCGGCTCGCCGGGGGTCTGCCCCGGCGGGAAGGCGAAGATTCGCCCTCCGATCGACGCGCCTTCGGGGCGCAGATTGAGGATCTCAACGTCGTAAAGGAGCGTCTCCCCCGCGACCGCTTCACGGGAGAAGCGGGCGAAGTTGATCTTGGCGAGGACCACCTTCTCCTTGAAGTCGTTCGCTTCGCCCACCAGGATTCCGCCGGTCTGGGCCAGCCCTTCCAGCATGAAGCAGGCGGGCATGACCGGGTAGCCGGGGAAATGGTCGGCGAAGTGCCCTTCGGCGAGGCTGAGCACCTTGACGGCGCGTGCGGCCTTGCCGGACTCGAACTTCACGAAACGGTCGATCCACAGCCAACGCATCGTCGCTCCCGCCTTGTCGTGCTTCGCCTACTTGGCGCCGCCGACCTTGCCTTCGATGTACTTGGTGATCATCTCGACCGTGAACAGGTCGCTGATCGCGCCGACTTCGGGGTTCTTGGCGAAGCCGCTCAGGTTGGCGAACGGCATCTTCTCGCGCAGCTCGCTGAGCCCCTTCTCGGTGACCAGCCCGTTCTGGACGAAGTCGGGGTCGCCGGAGAAGATCGCTTCGGGGAACAGTTCGCCACGCGGGATCTTGATGCCGAACTCGCGCTCGAGGCGGAAGACGATGTCGAGGAAGTCGATCGATTCGGCGCCAAGGTCGCCCTGGAGCGTGGCGGCCGGGGAGATGTCCCCCTCGTCGACATTGAGGGCTTCGATCAGGGTGGCGGTCACCTTGGCGTAGATTTCCTGCTGGGACGGCATGTGCGAACCTCCTCGAAAAAAAGAACAACCATCGTGCTTCTTGACCCGTCACGCTGCCGGGACTTCCGGAGCGGCATCTGCCGATTCGTGACGGCAGTCGTGATTCCTAGACCGAGACGGCGCCCAGGCTCAGGCCGCCGTCGACGGTGATGATCTGGCCGGTGATGTAGCTGGCGTCCGGGCTGGCGAGGAACAGCACCGCCTTGGCGATGTCGTCCGGCGCGCCGAGCCGACGCATGGGGATCATTTTCCTGATGAGGTCGCCCGCCTTGTTGCGGACCGCCTCGGTCATCTCGGTCTCGATGAAGCCCGGCGCCACCGCGTTGACCGTCACGCCCCGGCTCGCCAGCTCGACCGCCAGCGCCCGCGTGAACGACTCGATCGCCCCCTTGCTGGCCGAGTAGTTCGTCTGCCCCATGTTCACATGGGTGGCGGCGACGCTGGAGATGTTGATGATCCGCCCCTTCCGCGCCCGCATCATGCTGAAGGCGAGCGCCCGGCAGAACGTCACCGTGCCGCCCAGGTTCGTCTGCACCACCTTGTCGAAGTCCTCGGCCGGCATGCGGATGAACAGGTCGTCGCGGATGATGCCGGCGTTGTTCACCAGCACATTGATCGCGCCCAGCTCCGCCTCGACCGCTTCGACGCACTTCTGGGCGTCGACGGCGTTGGTCACGTCGCACTG
>JAYSSW010000236.1:0-2133 GCA_043720335.1 Planctomycetia bacterium | reverse complement strand
TGAGCGCCAAGCGAAGGAAAATTTCCCTTCGCTTGGCG
Source organism: Planctomycetia bacterium (assembly GCA_043720335.1). Taxonomy (GTDB): domain Bacteria; phylum Planctomycetota; class Planctomycetia; order Gemmatales; family Gemmataceae; genus JAYSSW01. The sequence goes on along the minus strand of JAYSSW010000236.1, from coordinate 2,095 downwards.
CTCAGGCTCGGACGATGTGCCGTGCCGCATCTTCGCGCATCGACGCCATTCGCCTCATTTCCACCTCGCCTTCTGCAAGAACTTCCGCGCTTTGCAAAGTTTACACGCGCCGGTCGTGGCGGTCGTGCGGGCGTGTAGCGATCGGCACGAATCGCAAGTTCCGACTATCGTGCAGATTAGGCGGCGCCGAAGCGAAAAATACCGTCCCCGCGACTGGATGGCTCAAGTTTTGCGTTGGACACTTGCAGAGGTCGAGCGTTCCTTGCGTGGCGGAGGCTTGCGGAAGATGAAGCGATCCATGTCGATCCTGGTCGGGCTGGCGGCGCTGCTGTCGATGGGCGCCGAGGTCCGCACGACCAACTTCATCGTTCACGCGGCCAACCCGCAGGTGTGCCAGCAGGTGGCGCAGTGGGCCGAGCACTACCGCAGCGAGAAGGCGAAGCAGTGGGTCGGGCAGGAGATGCCGACCTGGCCCCATCCGTGCCCGCTCCATGTGACCGTGACGATGGGCAGCCCCAGCGGTGCGACCTCGTTCCAGTTCGGCCAGGGCCGCGTGCTCGGCATGAAGATGGAGATCCAAGGCCCGCTCGACCGCGTCATCCACAGCGTCCTGCCGCACGAGGTGACGCACACGGTGTTCGCGCACCACTTCCGCGCGCCGGTGCCGCGCTGGGCCGACGAGGGGGGATCGGTGCTTTCCGAGGACGACCTCGAGCGCGACAACCACGACAAGCTGGCCCGCAGCATCCTGAACCAGGGGAAGCAGATTCGCCTGCGGACGCTGATGGGGCTGACCGAGTACCCGCCCCAGGTGATGTGCCTGTACGCCCAGGGCTATTCGATGACCGACTTCCTCGTCAAGCGCAGCGACAAGCGGACCTTCCTCAACTTCGTCGGCCACGGCATGCAGCGCGGCTGGGACGACGCCGTGAAGGTCTACTACAAGCACAACACGGTTGAGGAGTTGGAAGGCGCCTGGCTGCAGCACCTGAAGGACTCGAAGGGGCAGTCGCACAAGGAGCAGATCCTGGCGCAGAACCAGAAGCTTCAACCGGCACAACCGCAGCAACAGCAGCAGGTCGCCTTCGTGGACAACAACAACAAGAACCAGCGCATGGTGCGGCTGACGGTGCCGCCGGCGAACCCGCTGGAACCTCAGCCGATCTTCCGAGGCTCGGCGCCATCGATGCAGGACGCGGGCAAGCGCTTCGGCGCCTCGCAGCCGCAGCCGAACTGGCAGCCGTCGGTCCGCCTCGACGCGCCGATCCCAGCGACGGGTGTGCCGCTGAGCGCGTACCCGGCCAGCCCGCAGGTGCAGCTCGGCTCCCCCGACTTCCGTCGGTGAATCGCGGCTTACGGCTTCGCCCCCGACCCAGCGGTTTTCGCGGCCGGCGCTTTCGCCGCGTCTTCCCAGGCTTGCCGTTGCGCCATCATCGCGGGCTTCTCCATCAGCTTGTCGATGAAGCTCTGCAGCGGCACGCTGAACTCCGACTGGACGACGTCCCAGCCCCGGCACAGCGTTTCGGAACGCTTGAACCACGACTCGCTCACCTCGACCCAGCCGGAATGGACGGGATGCTCGCGGTAGTTGGGGATGTCCAGCTCGTAGAAGACGTTCTCCATCATCGCGAAGATCTGCCTGACCATGCCGATCTCGGCGTTCCGCTCGGCGGGCGAGCGGTCGCGCCACGGCTTGTAGTCGGCCGGCAGGTGGGGCGACGGCTGGCCCGCCGGCGCCAGCGCGACCAGCTCGGCGTTGAAGTGGACGAGCTTCGCGCTGCTGCTCAGCTCGCGGACGACGTTCATGTAGATGCTGTTGGAACGGACGTACGCCGCGAGGAACTCCGGCGGCATGGCGCGCCAGTGCTCGAACAACGTGTTGAACAGATCGCGCGTGGCGAGCGGACGGGCGAGGCGGCCCGCCGGGAGCAGGTTGGCGGCCCGCAGCGCCTCCTCGATCAGCTCGTTGGCGGCGTGGTAGCCGAGCGAGCGGTAGCTCTCGAACTGCGACTCGGAGAAGAACTGGTCGACGGTCGACTCGTGCGGGAACGCCGGGTGGGCCAGCTTGTAGTGCTCGATGTCGACCGGCTCGTCC
>JAYSSW010000235.1:0-4641 GCA_043720335.1 Planctomycetia bacterium | reverse complement strand
GGGATACCTTGACGACACGCGGAGCGAACAAAGATTCTCCGCCAACCTGGTTCGCTGCGACCCCCACGCTTGCGCTCAGGGTTTGTGTCTGAGACCGTCTCGTACCAGTCCGCACAGTTTTTTCTTCGCCGGCGCCAAACTGGCATTGACCACGACCTTTTTCGACGCTATCCCCCTCCCGCCATGAAAAACATTCAGCACTACCTCGCGTTGTCGGCGCTCTGCGTCGGCATGGTCGCATCGCTCCACGCTCAGGACGCCGCCCCTTCGGCGTCCAAGGGCAAGGTGCTGCTCCTGCGCAATGAGCGCGTCATCGAGGGGGACATCGAGAAAGTCGGGGTGCAGTACCGCGTCAGGCGAGGCGCCGCCGAGACGTGGATCAATTCCGACCAGGTCGTGCAGCTCTGCTCCGACTGGACCGACCTCTACGAGATGAAGAAGAAACGCGCCAACCTCGCCGACCCCGACGAACGGCTCAAGCTGGCCCGCTGGTGCATCAGCAACCAGCTTCGGCCGCTCGCCCTTGTCGAAGCGCAGGCCGCCCTCGAGATGCGTCCCGGCCACACCGAGACGAAGCAGATGGTCGCCACGCTCGAACGGACCGCCAACGTCAAAACGCCGACGCCCGCCGCACCGACGGCGAAGGCCGCGCCGCTCAAGCCCGCGACTTCGGTCGATCTCAGCACCGAAGCGACGGCGCTTTTCGCGACGCGCATCCAGCCGATCCTGATGAACGCCTGCGTCCACTGCCATTCGGCGCACAAGCCGAGCGGTTTCCAGCTCCATCAGGTGAGCGACGGAGGCAACCGCAACACCTCGATGCGCAACCTGGCGACGGTGATGGAGCAGATCAACCCGGAGCAGCCGAGCATCAGTCCGCTGCTGCTGAAGGCCGCCAGCGCCCACGACCCGAACAACAACGCCGCACCGCTGCGAGGGGGCAGGCAGTCGGTGCCGTACCGTCTGCTGGAGAACTGGGTCGAGGTGACGATGACGAACCACCCGCATCTTAAGCTATTGGCCCAGGCGAAGGCGAAGGAAGCCGCCGCCCCCGCCAAGGTGCCCTTCGCGATGCCGCAGCAAACGCTCCCGCTGCAAACGCCGAGCGCGGAAGTGGTGTCGCGCACGCAGCCTCGCCCGGAGGCGCCGGAAACGAAAACGGTCGCCGCGACGAAACTTCCCGTCACGCCGATCACGCCATTGAACTCGGGCGCTTCGCCGCTGCCGCTGCCCGCGTCGGTCGTCCAGCAAGCGACGACCGGCACGCTGAACCCCGGCGACCCGTACGACCCCGAAGCGTTCAACCAGAAGAACCCCGCCCCGAAACGCTGACCGACGATCAACGAAATAGAACGCCCGGCGAAGACACATGTCTTCGCCGGGCGTTTTTCCGTTCCCTGTCTCTCTTGGTGACCCTTGGTGTCCTTCGTGGATAATCTCCTACTTCATCCGCAGAAGGATCGTGCTGCCCCCCAGCACCTTGGTCCCCACCTTCACGCAGACTTCTTTGACCGCATCGACGGGCAGCAGCAAATCGGTGCGCGACCCCAGCTTGATCATGCCGAGGCGTTCGCCTTTCACCAACTCGTCGCCCGGCTTCAGCCAGCAAACGATCCGCCGCGCGATGGCGCCGGAGATCTGCTTCACGCGCATCGGCTGATTGGTGACGGCGTCGATGGCGTCGATCCAGAGTTGCTCGTTGCGCACCGCGCTGTCGGGGTTGCGGGCGTCGAGGTAGGCGCCAGGGAAGTAGCGCACGTCGGTGATCTTCGCCGCGCGCGGCATGCGGTTGACGTGGACGTTGAAGATCGACAGGAAGATGCTGATGCGCAGCGCCTTGCCGCCGGGGAAGTCGGGTTCGACGACCTCTTCGATGTTCGTGACAACGCCGTCGGCCGGGCTGGCGAGCGCGTCGGCGTCGGTCGGGATCGGCCGCTCCGGGTCGCGGAAGAAGTAGAGGATTTCGAGCCAGACCAACATCACGCCCGCCAGCGGAATCCAGAACAGCCAGTGCAGCAGCACGGCGCCGGTGACGCAGGCGTTGGCGAGCGCGGTGAACACGAGGCTAAAAAGGATGATCTCCGCGAAGCCGTAGCGGGCGAAGCCGAGGTGATTCCGCCAGCGGAAGCGGTCGTCCTCCGGCGCGAAGTGGGCGGTGCAGACGTTGCGGTAGAACTTGAGGTCGCGGTCGTCGATGACTTCGATGGGACAGCCCGTCAGGTCGCCCTTCATCTTCGCGCACATCGCCTTGACGTAGCCGGCGCGAAAGGTGCGGAGCGTCCAGCGGCGAAAGCGTCCCCAGAGGAGTTCGACGCCGATGCAGAAGCCGCCGCCGGGCTGGACGCAGTCGGGTTTACGCGGGGTCGTCGGGAGCGTCATGGTGTTGGGTGCAAGCGAGGAGGGATCGTTCGGGTGAAAGGGAGATTATAGAAGCGCAACGAAAAACCCCCAGGAATGCCGGGGGGCATGACGCGAGCCGATCATTTGATTGCAAGGTTCACTTCGCGCTGTGGTTGTTCTCGCCGAGGCGGGCACGCAGCTTCGCGAGCAGTGTCGCCTTCGACGGCATTGGCCCGCCGGGAGCGAACTTGACGGGAGGAGGGGGCGGCGGCGCTTGAGCTGGAGCTTCGTAGGGCGGGGCTTCCTCGGCGGCGTCGGGCTTGGTTTCCGTTTTCGCTTCCGCCTCTTCGCCCAGGGTGCGCGCCGGCTTCGCGGCGCCGATCGGCGCGGCGAAGCCCTCGGTGTCCTGGCCGAAGATCTGGTGGATCTCGTGGTCCATCAGCTTGCGGCTGATCGCCATGTAGGTCAGCTGGGCGTAGGCGATGATGATGAGCCGGCCGTTGTCCTGCGTGCCGGCGAGCCGGCCGAGGATGATCATGAACTCGGGTTCCATCTTGAGGATCTTCTGCAGCACGATCTCGTCGCCGGTGGTGATGCCAACCGCCATCACGTCGTGCAGGTCGACCGGCACCCGGCGGAACATCGCGATCCAGGACTCGTTGCCTTGCATGAAGCGTCCTCGAACCAACAACCGACACCCAGCGCCGCCGTGCGAACTCCGCAAAGCCGAAGCTTGCCTATTCGAGTGTAGCTCACGATTGCGGTGCGGGGCGAACCCGGGTTGTATCGACCGATTCGCCAGCATCCCAACGCGGATACGACACGGGCAACTTGCGGGCTGCCCGTCCGATGAGGGATAATCGATGTCGTCGTCCACTGCGGGAACATTCAGCCGGCTCATGGTCGCCCTGCCTTGCTTGACGAGCCTGGGATTGCACGCCACTATTATGGCGGCGCGGACCCCGTTCCGCAATTCCTAACGCGCCCCACGAGGCACCACGACGTGAACCCGCTGCGACCGACCACGCCCGACGACACCGACACGCTCGTGGCCATCACCGACGCGACGGGACTGTTTCGGCCCATCGAGGTCGAGGCGCTGCGCGAAGTTCTCGACGACTACCACGCTGCCAACCACGAGCACGGCCATCGCTCCGTCACCTGGGTAGACAACGGCGTCGTGCTCGGCTTCGCCTACTTCGCGCCGGCGGCCATGACCGACCGCTCGTGGTACCTGTACTGGATCGTCGTCCGCAAGGATGTGCAAGCGAAGGGCATCGGCTCGAAACTGTTGAGGCACGCCGAGGACGAGATCCGCAAGTCTGATGGCCGGGTGCTGTTCATCGAAACCGGATCGCTGCCTTATTATGATCTGACCCGCAAGTTCTATCTCAAGAACGGCTACACGCAGGACGCGGTCCTCCAGGACTTCTACGCCGACGGCGACAGCATGGTCGTGTTCCGCAAACCTCTGAAATAGCCCAGCCCCGCCAGCCCGCACCTTCGTTATGTTGATGTCAACTCGACCTCGCCGATTCGCGAAGTCGGGGTTGAAATCATGTCATTCTGCTCTTGTCCTGCCGGTTATAATACCTTCGCACCAGCGGATTCGCACTTCAAAAGCACCTTCCAACCTACTGCGGGACGTTAGATTCTGCCCAGTGTGACGCGAACCGGGTTCGGGGCGGTTCACAGGGCAGGGGCAAGCCTGACAAGTGGCAGGGGTTCGCGAGGTTGTGGCATTTTTCTCATCTCCGCCGCTTCCCCTGCCGATACCACAAATACCCGTGGTGTACAAGCAGGGCGGAAGCGTGCAAAGGACGCATTCTACCGCCTTTCGAGGTTGTCAAAAGGTGACGCCCGCACGGGACCGGCAGCCAAGGCACTGTCCCCCCGGCAGGATGCCATGAGCGGATGTTCCCGATCCGTTGATCGGCCGGTTCCCCACGCAGGGCGTGGTTCCCCCCCGCAGTCCCTCCTCCCATGCCGGGACTGCTGCCAGAACAAATTGACTGGAGTGCCTGCCATGAAGAAAGTGTTCACCACCGGACAGGTCGCCAAGATCTGCAAGGTGGCTCCCCGAACCGTGAGCAAATGGTTCGACAGCGGCAAGCTGCGCGGATACCGCATCCCGGGCAGCCAGGACCGCCGCATCCCCCGCGAGCAGCTCATCAAGTTCCTCAAAGAGTACGGCATGCCCCTCGGCGAACTCGAGGAGGAGGGCCTGCACAAGATCCTCGTCATCGGCGCCGAGAAGCTGTTCAACGACCGTCTCAAGGAACTGCTCCCCGAAGACGAGGA
>JAYSSW010000234.1:0-2133 GCA_043720335.1 Planctomycetia bacterium | reverse complement strand
TCCGCCGGCCCATTGCCGCGACGACATTCTTGACCAGGGCGTCGGCCGCGGCCTTGGTTTCGGGCGGGAAATGCCGCTCGACATACAGCTTGCTAAGGTCGTCCGACAGGGCGCCCGTGGTGACGCTCACCGCGCGCTTCCAGCGCACCCGGCCGCTGCGGTCGTAGTTGACCAGGAACGTGTGCGTCCGCCTCGCGATGATCCGGCTCTGCGCCATGTAGACCTGGCCGTCCACGACGAGCGGCGCCCCCTCGAAGAACGTCGGCTCCGCGCTGGCGAGAGGCTGCGCTTTCCACGCCACCAGCGGCTTCCTCTCATCGCTGAAATCGACGCACACCAGCTCGCTGCTTGCGCCGTCCGCCGCCTCGCCGACGCGCGGGCCGATCTCCGCCTGCCCCAGCCGCAGATACGCCCGGCTGCCCTCGACCGACATGCTGAAGCGCGACGGCGAGCCTGCCTGCTCGCGCGGCTTCTGCGCGTGGCGGAAGCGTTCCCTCCCCGTGAACAGGTCGTACCCCGTCAATCCCGCCGCGTCGGCGAGCAGCACCAGGTCTTTCACGATGACCGGATGATACGCCGGCTTCCGCGACATCGGCTTGGCTTCCGGCAGCTTCACGCGCCACGCCGGGCCGTCCTCCCACAGCCGCGAAGGCGGGCATTGCATCAAGGTCCGGTTCCGCGAGGCGTCGCCGGCGAACGTCGGCGAATCGTCCTGGTTCGTGAACGGCCCCGCCTTCGCGAGATCGACGATCACATCGCGCAGCGTCTGCGCGTAAATCCCCTCGCGCCCCGCCAAATGGCCGGCCATGTCGGGATGGGCCGCTTGGAGCAGGTCCAGTTCGTGCTGGGCGCGCGGCAGGTCGCCGAGGAACGCCAGCGCGAGGATGCGTTTCGCCGTGGACTGGAGCGGCTGCAGCGACGGCACGCGCCGCGACTCGGCGAACGTCGCCTGCTTCGCCTCGGACGGCAGCGGCGCGAGCTGGCGCCACCAGTGGTCCGCCTCGTCGAAGCGCCCCTTCTCGAAGGCGAGATCGCCCAGCAGGTCGAGCGCTCGGCCCGTGTAGCTGCTGCAGAACCGCTCCTCAACGAGTCGGCGCAGCGGTTCGGCGACACGTCGCTCGCGGCCCGTCTCGTACTGCTTCTTCGCTTCAGGGTCGATGCGTTGGCGGTACGGCGACAAGACCACGCTGGGCAGGTCCATGAGCCGAAGCTGGCACAGCCGCGCCAGCGACATGCTCGTCGCGGCGCGTGTCCACAGCGGCGACTGGGCGGGCAGCGGAACCAGCGCGTCGTCGGAGTCCTGCAGGAGCTGCGTGTACTCGTCGAGCAGCTTCTCCCACATCTCCGAAGTGTTGTGATCGACCAGCAACGGCGTGGCGGCCGCGAGGGCGAAGCCGGGACCGGCGAGCTGCCCGAGCGACGACGCCAACGCCTCCGGCGACTTGGCGGCGAGGTTGAGCTTGTCGACCGCCTTGAGCCGGTTGAGGAGCTGCGTGCTCTCGGCAGGGAACTCGCTGCGCCGCGTCTCCTGGGCCGCACCAGGTGAGACGAAGCCGAGCAGCAGGGCGAGGGCCAGCATGGGGCGATGGAGCCGCATCGTTCGGGGCCTTCCTAGAGAAACGTGTCCGCGCGGGTCAGTAGCTTTTTGACGAACTCAAGGAACGCGCGCCCGTCGGCCATTTTCAAATCGTCCCACAGGTCGAAGCGGTGCGACGCGGGAGCGAATTGGGGCTGGCTCTCGGGCCAGGGATATTCCGGGTTGGGGCCGTCCCGTGAGAGGCTGGGCGCCATATCCTCGATGGCCTGCGCGAGTGGGCTGTTGACGAGGATGATTTTTTTCCATTGTTGGTTCTTCCCTCCGAACCCCATGATTTTCTGCGCGGCGCGGTTGCTCTTCAGGCTCTTCAGAAATCCCACCATCGCGCGATGGGACGTCGTGTTGGGTCCATTCTCCCAGGCGTGCGCCTTGCCAAGTTTCTCGGTCGCCATTTGCAGGTAGTGGAGCAGGTGACAGGGATGGATCTTCGGATTGCTGCTCAGAGCGTGTGAAAAAATCGAAAACACGGAAAATCAGGTGTGTTTCAGGCCGCCAGACTCGCCATTACAGCCTTCGGATTGCAGATTTCCGTGCCC